>CAJMSX010000013.1 GCA_905216195.1 uncultured bacterium | reverse complement strand
GCATATCGCAACACAGCACACTGTTCTTCAGGTCTTTGAAAACCGCCGAGAAGGTATATTCCTGCCGGGCATCCACCCAATGACCGTACCCTTTCTCCGCAGGTATATATTTCCGGATTTCCAGGGTAAGCGTTTTCCCCAAGGGATTTTCCGTACCGAACAACTTTTTTCCGTAAGATTCAGAAACGGCCAATTCCGTCGTACCGCTCAATACCCGCTTTAAATCGCCGGCTACTGTCTGGGGTTTAAAAAAATCGAGAAATTCAGGTAATACCGAAAAATAGTTTTGGGGATAAAGGGGTTCTTTTTCCCGCAGGATTACCGCCTGTTCTCCCTTGAACACACAAATATCCTCTATATCCGGAAAAGTTTCCTGCAAACGTACGGGGAGTTCCGCCTCCACCGAAAACATCTTCACCCGGTTGTACTGAGAATTTTCCCGCTCGACAATATACGTCCGATGACTCTCCGGGATAGAAGCGGCAATCCGGTATTCCCTCAGCACAAAGGCAATCAAAAGTACACTGCAAGTCAAGCCGCTGATGAGGCTCAGGAGGGAAATCACGGTATATACTTTATTTCGCATCCACCCCCGAAAAATAATTTTGTATTGAACCAGTTCCATAGCTTTCGATTAAATTTCTATACCAATTTTAGTTCTATTCGCTTTTTAAAGAATTTACGGGATTAGTCATAGCCGCCCGGAGGCTCTGCCAACCGACCATCAGCAAGGCTACGGCACAGGCAAAAAATCCGGTCTTTATTTATAGGAAATTGATCTACCGACAATTCCTGCCGGATGTAAGTTCCCAGTAAAATTACAAAGGTTAAAGCCAAAGCAAAACCGAAGACCGTAATAGCCGTATACAACTTATTCCGCCACAAAGTGCGCAAAAAAACTTTTACCTGAGAGAAATTCATCATTTTTCCGTTTTAACCGTTAGTCTGAAATCCGGTGACTTTCCGTTTTCGGTATCCGCCCCCAAAAGCGGCTTCGGGCCGGCAATATCGGAAATTTTCTTTTCTTCTCTCTCCCTTTCTCCATATAAAGTTACTTTCGGAAGGCCGGCGGATTCGTCACAAATCAACAAAAGCCATGCCACCTGAATTAACCTTCTATTTATCAATCCTATACTTAAAAACACCTCTGAAAAGCAATGTATAAAAAATAGACAGATGTGTATAAAATATTTACAAAAACAAAAAGAACAATTTAATCCTTTCAAAATCCTTTTTTTATTATTACTTTACCCGAGTAATTTAAACACCCTTTTCTATGAATATAGAAGATAAAATAGAGCAAATCATCGCCATCGTCGAGAAAGCCGGAAATGCTTTGCTGGAAGTCTATAAAAAACAACATCTGGACATCGAGATGAAACCCGATGCCACTCCCGTTACGGAAGCAGACCGGTTATCCAACGATATCTTGCGTAAAGACCTGAAAGCCCTTTTCCCCGACATTCCGATCATCAGCGAAGAATCCAATGTCCCGGATTACCATACCCGGCGCAAATGGGAATATTTTTGGCTGGTGGACCCGTTGGACGGCACCAAAGAATTCATATATAAAAACGGCCGTTTTTGTATCAACATCGCTTTGATAGAAAATCACACTCCGATTTTCGGACTGATCAATAATATCCGGGATAATGAAATACTCTGGGCCTATAAAGACAAAAAATGCTACATCAAAAAAGAGGGCAGCATTTCTGAATTAGCCTCTTCCAGCAATTCTACCGGTTCCCGCCTGAAAATGGTGGTCAGCCGGTTCAATATCACGGAAGCGGAATTCGAATACATCGATTACCTGCAATCGGAAGGTTACAGCCTGGAGCTCATTCCCTCGGGCGCTTCCGCCAAACATTGCGAAATTGCCAAAGGGAATGCCGATATTTATCCCAAATTCGGCCGCAATTACGAATGGGATTCCGCCGCCGGTCAATTGATCGTAGAAACTGCCGGGGGAATGGTTATCAATCCCTCGACCTACTCCAATATAGAATACAACAAAGAAAGTATGATCAATCCTCCTTTTATTATGTTCAGTAAGAAGATCAAAGAACAGATCGAAGAAGGGAACGAAATATTTATTCACTATTATAAATAAATGTCTATGATTGAAACACAAGCAGCTCTGGAACTTCTTGATTTTATCAATGAAAGCCCTACCAATTTTCACGCCATTCTGAACATCAAAAAACACCTGACCGATCAGGGCTTCAAACAATTGTTTTCAGGAGAAAGCTGGAATATCGAAGTAGGAGGAAAATATTTTGTCACCAAGAATCATTCCTCTCTGTTTGCTTTTGTACCGGGAGCCGGGAATATTGCAGAAACCGGATTTAAATTGATCTGCGCCCACAGCGATTCCCCGACCTTTCGCATCAAACCCCATGCCGAAATGCCGGTAGCGGGAAAATACCTGAAACTGAATACCGAAGTGTACGGAGGTCCCATCCTCTACACCTGGTTCGACCGCCCCTTATCCATGGCCGGAAGAGTGATGCTCAAAAGCGACAATCCCTTGAAACCCGCTACCCAGTTCGTAAATTTCAAACGTCCCTTGCTGGTGATTCCCCACCTGGCGATCCACTTCAACCGGACCGTCAATGAACAGGGAAACCCCTTGAGCAAACAAAAAGACATGCTGCCCGTCCTGAGTATGATTAATGAGCATTTCGAGAAAGATAATTTCCTGCTGAATTTGATAGCCGAAGAAATGAGAGTAAATCCCGAAGACATCCTGGACTTCGATTTAACCCTGTATAATTTTGAAAAAGGATGCCTCACCGGACTACACGAAGAATTCATCTCCTGCGGTAAACTGGACGATCTGGCTATGGCGCATGCCGGCCTGAAAGCCCTGCTCGATTCAAGAGAATGTGCGAAAACGAAAATATTGGCGATTTTCGACAATGAGGAAGTCGGAAGCGGGACCAAACAGGGAGCCGGCTCCCCCATGCTGAGAACCGTTATCGAAAGAATCGTATATACGTTGGGAGGCAAAGCCGAAGACCTCTACCGGGCCATTCATAATTCATTTATGATTTCCGCCGATATGGCTCATGCCCTGCATCCCAACTACGTAGAAAAACATGACCCGACCAACCATCCGATTATGAACGAAGGACCGGTTATCAAAATCAATGCCAACCAGAAATACGTGACAGACGGGGATTCGGCCGCTGTTTTCGAAACCCTTTGCCGGATGGCAGAAGTACCCTATCAAACTTTTGTCAACCATTCGGATATGGCCGGAGGTTCTACCCTGGGAAATATTTTGTTATCCCAATTGGAAATGAGAGGAGTAGATATCGGAAATCCGATGTGGGGAATGCATTCCGTCCGGGAAACCGCAGGAACGGCTGACCATATGTATATCATTAAAGTCTTCACGACTTTCTATAATCTCTAACATAAAAAGGCTATTTGGAAACCTTTTCTTTGTTTCCAAATAGCCTGCATCCAAATTTTCTTTTCATGGCCCGGATTAAAACCGCCTTATATTCCTCCCTACCGGGAGAAAAAGCTCATAATATCATGGCACCGCGTCCGAAATTCATCGAAGGATACGAAGGGATACACTCGGCTCCTCCGATAAAAAGTGCCGTCATGATTCTGATCACACCCGACGAAAACGAATTGGCCGTTCCCTTTATCAAAAGAGTGAACCGGGGCCGTTATCACGCCGGACAAATCGCCCTCCCCGGAGGAAAAAAGGAAGAAAGCGACCTGAATTCCATCGAAACCGCACTCCGGGAATGCTACGAGGAAATAGGGGTTCCCCCCGAAGATATTTCCATTTTAGGTATTCTCAGCGATATTTATATTCCCCTGAGCAACTATACCATCAGTCCGGTTGTGGGAACCGTACTGAAAAAACCGGAATTCGTGCTCTCTCCGGATGAAGTCGAACAAATTATTCTGGTAAAAATGAGCGAACTGTTCAATGCCGCCCACAAAACTACGGCCTCTTTCTCCCGTCACGCCCATGAAATCGTAGCTCCCGGTTATCGTATCGGAGAACATTTTATCTGGGGGGCGACAGCTATGATTATCTCTGAAATGGAACAGATATTAAAAGACAATACCCGCACCCTTCACATTACACCCGTTTCACCTAAAACAGGCAGAAAAACCGGCGACAACCGGCTCTGAAACCTTTTTCCAGAAAACAACCGGACTTACCGCTCCGCCTCTAACCGCCCATCGAAAGCGAGTTTCCGCTTATTGCAATTGCCGGATTCGGACTTCCGTCCCGCTCAGGTTTTTCAATTGATCCTTCAAATCTCCGATCCGGGTGTCCCCATAATGATACGGGTAGAGTATCGCAGGACGGATCATTTCGGCTGCATGCACTGTCTGAGAGACCGTCATCGTATAGGGCTGGTTCACAGGCAAGAAAGCAATATCGATTCCCCGGAGCATTTCCATTTCCGGAATATCCTCCGTATCCCCGGCAATATAAATCCGGCTTCCCCCTATCGTGAGAATATATCCGTTATCCCGTCCTTTGGGATGAAATTTATCCCGTCCCGGCGTTGTATTGTAGGCAGGGACGGCCTCCAGGTTCAGGTAAGGAAACGGTTGCAGCTTCTCCCCGTTTTTCATCACTTCTCCTTTTCCTATCAATTGACGGGAAGCAGCATTCGCTACAATCACCGTTCCTTCTTTTTCTACAGCCGCAATAGCTTTCAGATCGAGATGATCGGAATGTTCATGAGTAATCAAAATAAGGTCGGCTTTCGGGAAACGGGTATAGTCCGCATAGGCCGAAACCGGATCAATCTGAATCACATGCCCCTCATACGACAACATCAGACTACCATGTTTAATAAAGGTAATTTCCAGTTTCTTTCCTTCTTGGGTAATAAAACTATCCGTTTCGAAAGGAAGAGCCCGTGCGCCCATTCCCGCCAATAAACATATAAGCATGAGTCCGTTTTTCATAATTCTTTCTTTTGGATTATACTGGTTTTACCGTTTAAAGATACGAATCAGAAGAAAATCTTTTCCTTTTTTCCTCTGCTTTTTTCCCTCGCTAAAAACTTTATTTCTTTTATCTCTTTAAAAAAACGATTTTGCTTTATCTTTACATCTCATTTTAGACAGATATACCATGGAAACCCGAAAATTTAAAACTACGGCCAAGTGCCAGGGCTGTGTCAGCCGGATCAAGCCTTATTTAGATAAAATTCTTCCGGAGAATACCTGGGCTTTCGACCTGACAGGACCCGTAAAAATCCTGACAGTAACGGCGGACTGCCCGGAGGAAATAATTTTAAAAGCTGTGCAGGATGCCGGCTTCAAAGCCGAACCCCTGAAATAAAATTTCCTTACCCCGTTATGAAAATCATCACCTACAATGTCAACGGTTTGAGAAGTGCGCTGAGCAAAGGTTTTACCGACTGGCTGTCCGCCGAACTTCCCGATATCGTTTGTCTTCAGGAAACCAAAGCTCAACCGGAACAGATTCCCACCCTGGAATTTGAAATGCTCGGATACCGCTCTTACTTTTTTTCAGCAGAAAAAAAAGGGTATAGCGGAGTCGCTATCCTGACCCGCATAGTTCCTGACCATGTGGAATATGGAATGGGAATACCCTGCTACGACCGGGAAGGCCGCTTTTTACGGGCCGATTACGGGGATCTCTCCGTCGTGAGTGTTTATCACCCCTCCGGTACCACCGGAGAGGAACGGCAAGCCTTTAAAATGACCTGGCTGGAAGATTTCGAAAAATATGTCCAAGCACTTTATAAAAGCCGGCCGAAACTGATTCTCTGCGGAGATTACAACATCTGCCACCGCCCGATCGACATTCACGATCCCGTCCGGAATGCCAACAGCAGCGGCTTCCTGCCCGAAGAACGCGAATGGATGAGCGGGTTTCTCTCCGGCGGGTTCATCGACACCTTCCGCTATTTCCATCCCGACGAACCTCATCACTATACCTGGTGGAGTTTCCGGGCCAATGCCCGGACCAATAACAAAGGATGGCGGATCGATTATTGTATGGCCAGTCCGGAAATGCTGCCTTTATTAAAAGACGCCTACATACTGCCGGATGTCAAACACTCGGACCACTGTCCGGCCGCACTGATTGTAAAATAGACAGCAGATCTCCCTCATCCTGAGGAAAGCGGAACCGGATTTCCCCATTTTTGGGGATTGACTGACCGTCAGCCGCTTCTTAATTTTGCACCCGATACCGTGAAGTTGCTGGGTAAAATCACAAACACATCCGACCAATAACCGGAGGTCCGGGGGATTCGGAATAAAAAAAAATCTATGAGACAATTTCTCTTTTCCGCCGATATGAAACTGGCCGATGTTATCCAGTCCGATTATCATTTATTACTTTTGCTTCCCCGTTTCGGAATGAATCTGGGATTCGGGGATAAAACCGTGGAAGAATGCTGCCAAATAAACGGAGTATCTACCTCTCTATTTCTGATGATCAGTAATATCTACACCCAAACGGAATATTTTCCCTGCGAAGAAGAAATCGAAAATACGGATGTCCACCAGTTGATCGCTTATCTCCAGCGCTCCCATCAGTACTACCTCCAAAAACGGATGAGCGTCATCCGCCAACAACTGGGACAACTGGCCGAATGCTGCGAAATCCCTCATAAAACGGTTTTAGTCCGTTTTTTTGAAGAATATAAAAACGAGGTTATCAACCATTTCGAATACGAAGAAAACACCGTCTTTCCCTATATCCACGAATTGATCGAAGGCCATCCTTCTACCAATTACAACATCGATGTATTTGAAAAAAATCACAGCAATATCGATGACAAACTCAACGACCTCAAAAGCATCATTATCAAATATCTTCCCGACCTCTCCTCTTCCGGAGAAAGGATTTCCGTTTTATTCAATATTTTTTCTCTGGAGGACGATCTGTGTAAACACTCCCTGATAGAAGATAAAATATTAATTCCCCTGGTGCAGAAACTGGAAATTCGCTATGAGAAACGCTAAAAAAATTCATAAAGTCATCATTATCGAACCTTCGGATATCATTTCCTGCGGACTGAAAAAACTGTTGGAAACCGGAAAAGAATTCGAAGTGATCGCCACCTTTAGCGACGGATGTCATTATTCGGAAAAAATCAGCAGCCTCCGTCCCGATATCATTATCCTCAATCCGCTGGTAATCGATTTCCGGCAACGGCTTTGTATCGAAAACGTAGTGGCCGGTATCTGCCCGGCCCGGTTGGTAGCCCTGGTCTATCAGTATGTAGATTCGGAGGTACTGAAACATTACCGGGCTGTACTTCAAATTACAGACGACCGGGAAAAGATCGTAAAAAAACTCCTCCAACTGGCCGATATGCCTGAAGAAAACGCGGAAATCCCCGAAGGAAGTGAACTGTCCGACCGGGAAAAGGAAATTCTGGTATCCATAGCGAAAGGCCGGATCAACAAGGAAATCGCCGAACAACATCACATTTCCGTCTACACCGTTATTTCCCACCGGAAAAATATTACCCGGAAAACAGGCATCAAATCGGTTTCCGGCCTGACGGTTTACGCCATTTTAAACAACCTCATCGATATCAACGAGGTGGAATAATTTATGACGGAAAATCCGCCGGAAAGCCGGCGCCTCTAAACCGTGTTCATAAGCATTCACCGGTTCTTCCCACACTCCGGTAAACCTGTATCACCCCTATCTCTGTTTCAAACCGAACCCGATCCGGTATTTTTTTAAATTCCATAAAAAAAATCGTTCAATACTTGTATATATAAATATATGTTTATATATTTGTACCGTTAAATCGTTGTTATGGGAACACCTTGCTTTACGAAAGAAGAATTGGAAAAAATCGCCTACTCGTTAAAAGCGATCGCTCATCCGAACAGACTTATGATTATCTGCCTGTTATCGCGGAATGAAGAGTTGAATGTGTCCGATATCTGCGAACAAACCGAGTGCAGCCAAGCCCTGATCTCCCATCACCTGACGGATATGTACGCCAAAGGGATTCTGGAAATCCGGAGGGAAGGAAGGAACGCCTACTACCGGTTGGCGGACGATCGGGTTACCAACGTGATGAAATGTATGATGAAATGTAACGGATAAACCGGTTAAAAGCATCCGGATTTTGGCGGGACTTAATATATAAATGTATGTTTTTATATTTTAATATAAATACAAGGGAAGGGAAGAGGAGGAAGAAAATGTTATTTTAAACCGAATTACACACTTTAAAAAATAAGATTATGGAAAAATTTGAAGAAATGATTCAGAGTGAAACTCCGGTATTAGTAGATTATTTCGCTACCTGGTGCGGTCCGTGTAAAATGATGCATCCGATTCTGGAGGATTTGAAGCAACGTATGGGAGACGGGATTAAGATTGTAAAAATCGACATCGACCTTCCTTCTAACCGGGCCAATGTAGAGAAACACCAGATTCAGTCCGTCCCGACCCTGATGCTTTTCCAAAAAGGTGAACTTTTGTGGAGGCAAAGCGGAGTGATGCGGCCGACCCAACTCCAGGAGGTGATTGAAAAAGCGACCCGTTCCTGATAAAAAACGGAAAGCGGATACGAAAGTCGAACCAGTAAAAGACTTATGATGAAATATGTTATTATCGGAGGAGTAGCCGGAGGAGCTTCCACGGCGGCCCGTTTACGGAGAATGGATGAAAAAGCCGAAATCGTTCTTTTTGAAAAAGGAGAATATATTTCTTACGCCAACTGCGGTTTGCCCTATTATATCGGAGGGGTAATACAGGAAAGAGAACGTTTGTTCGTTCAGACTCCCGAAAGCTTTGCCGCCCGTTTTCGGGTGGAGGTGAGAACGAAATCTGAAGTACAAAAGATCGATCCGGCTCAAAAAACGGTAACCGTATCCGATGGGAGTAAGGGACGCATGTATCAGGAAAGCTTCGACAAGCTGGTTTTATCTCCCGGCGCGGAACCTGTCCGCCCTCCATTGTCAGGTATAGAAGAAGAGGGTATATTTACGCTGAGGAATGTCGGGGACACGGACGGCATAAAACAATGGATAGAGCAACGGCAGGTTCGCCGGGCCGTCATCGTGGGAGCGGGTTTCATCGGCCTGGAAATGGCAGAAAATTTACACAAAAGGGGGATTCGGGTAACGATAATCGAAATGGCAGATCAAGTAATGGCCCCTGTAGATTTCGAAATTGCGGCCGTCGTACACGAGCATTTTAAAGAAAAGAAAGTGGGTCTCCTTTTAAAAGAAGCCGTTTCCGCTTTCCGCAGGGATGCGGATGGTTTGAAAGTCGAACTGAAAAGCGGTCGCAGCCTTTCTACCGATTTGGTGCTGCTCTCTATCGGCGTTCGCCCGGACGTCCGTCTGGCCCGGGAGGCGGGACTAAAAATCGGAGAAGCGGGCGGCATCTTCGTCAATGAATATCTGCAAACCTCCCATCCCGATATTTATGCGGTAGGGGATGCTATCGAATTTCCTCATCCCCTCAGCGGGCGTCCTTCCACCTGTTTCCTTGCCGGACCGGCAAATAAACAGGGACGCATCTGTGCAGATAATATCGTACATGGAAATACCAGCATTTACAAAGGATCCATCGGAACGGCCATTGCACAGGTATTCGACCTGACCGTCGGCAGTACGGGTCTGTCGGCCAAATTACTGGATCGGTTCGGCATACCTTACCGGGAAGCCATCGTACACGCCGGTTCCCATGCCGGTTATTATCCCGGGGCCATTCCCTTGACGATTAAAATCAACTTTTCTCCGGAAAACGGCCGGCTATGGGGAGCCCAGGTAGTGGGCTACGAAGGAGCGGACAAACGCCTGGATATGCTGGCTGCTTTGGTAAGAACCGAAGGGAGCGTCTACGATTTAATGGAAATGGAACACGCTTATGCTCCTCCTTTCTCCTCGGCTAAAGACCCCGTCAATATGGCCGGATTCGTCGCCGATAATATCTTATCCCGGAAAGTATTTCCCATCGGTTGGAGGGAATTGCAAAACACGGATAAAAAAGAGGTTACGCTGATCAATGTATGTACACCGGAAGAATGTAGCCTGAACACCCTGGAAGGGGCATTGAACATTCCCTTGAACGAGTTGCGGGAACACCTGGGAACGCTTCCCAAAACCAAACCGGTCATCGTTTTTTGTGCGGTGGGATTGAGGGGATATATCGCCTCCCGCATCCTGATTCAAGCCGGGTTTAACGTTCGTAACCTGACAGGAGGTCTCAAAACCTACACTACGGCTACAAGCGATCAGAATAACGAGCTTCCGGACCTTCCTTCCGGTAACGAGCTTTCCCCGGAACCTCAGCCGGCCCCGCTCACTCGTTTGTCGGTCGACGCCTGCGGACTGCAATGCCCGGGCCCCGTCATGAAACTTAAGCAAAGTATGCAGGGATTGAAGAAAGGAGACACGCTGGAAATTACAGCCACCGATCCCGGATTCGCCAAAGATGTAGCTTCCTGGGCCCGCCTGACGGGAAACCGTTTACTCCAAATCGACCGAAACCAGGGAATCATCACCGCCCGACTGGAAAAAGGAGAAATAACGGAAAAGGAAACCGCTCCGCTTTCTCCTGCCGACGGAAAAACGCTGATCGTTTTCAGCGATGACCTGGATAAAGCCCTCGCTTCCTTCGTAATCGCCAACGGAGCCGCTTCCACCGGACGTAAAGTAACGATGTTTTTTACGTTCTGGGGATTGAACGTGATTAAAAAAAGCAATCCCACACCGGTGAAAAAAGACCGGGCGGGGAAAATGTTCGGTCTGATGCTTCCTTCGGGCAGCCGCAAACTGTCGCTTTCCAAGATGAATTTCGGCGGATTGGGAGCCAGAATGATGCGGAACATCATGAAACGGAAAAAAATAGATTCACTGGAAAACCTGATTCGTCAAGCCCAGGAAAACGGAATAGAATTTATCGCTTGCCAGATGTCCATGGAAGTGATGGGCATACAAGCCGGAGAACTGCTGGAAGGAGTGAAAACCGGAGGCGTAGCTTCTTATCTGGAACGGGCGGAAAAAGCCAACGTCAACCTGTTTATCTGACCGGCCGTTTTTGCCGGCCGGGTGGATGCCGCTATGTCCATAGGCCTCCCCCTGCTCCGGTTATTCCCGAATCGTCCAAGCCGGGGGAGGCTCTTCCCTCGGCTTTCCGCATATAGCCCGGAAAGCCGGTAAAATTCCCCATCGGGAAAAATTACCCTTTCTTTTTTTTCACCTGCTGTCGGAACCGGGAAGGAATTACCCCTTTCATCTGTTTAAACACACTGCTGAAATAACGCTGATAAGCAAAACCGACCTCTTCGGAAATTTCCGTAATACTCAAATCGGTACGAGTAAGTAAATCCACCGCCCTTTCTATCCGGAATCTATTGATATAATCGTTGACGCCCATATCGGTCAGGGCTTTCATTTTCTGATAGAGGGACGCCCGGCTCATACTCATTCTTTCCAGGAGGAAATTTACATTCAGTTCCGGATTACTCAGATTTTCTTCTATCAACCGGTTCAATTTCGACATAAATCGCTCATCGGCATTACTGATAGTCACCTCTCCCGCTCCGGGAAACCCCGCCTCGTTCTTATACCGGGCCTTTACGCTTTCTCTGTTTTTCAACAAATTACCGATCACCGTCAAAAGAAAATCCAGTTCAAAAGGTTTAGGGATATAAGCATCCGCCCCCAACTTATACCCCAGGGATATACTTTCCTCATCCCCGATAGCGGTTAATAAAATAACCGGGATATGGCTGATATCTATATTCTCCTTTACGGCCTGACACAACTGATAACCATCCATACCGGGCATCATGACATCGCTCACCACGATATCCGGATGAAAATCTTTGATCTTTTGTAGAGCTTCTTTTCCGTTTGCAGCCGTATATATCTGTTTAAAAGAATCCTTCAAAGCTTCCTTCAAAAAGTCGAGCAAATCCTTTTCATCTTCCACCAACAACAAAGCATATAACCGGCCGGTCCCTATTCCGGCCCCTTCTTTCTTCCCTTCCCCTATTTTTCCGGGGGAGTAAAAAAATGCTTCTCCCGGCCGGTCTTCTTCCGTGGTTTCGGGCAATTCAAAATAAAATACGGCGCCTCCGCCCTCATTTTTCACCGCATCGATTTTTCCACCCCACATATGCACCAACGTCCAGGCATAGGACAACCCGATTCCACTTCCCAGAATATGATGATTTCCCTGGTAAAACCGATCGAACAACCGATGGAGGTCCAAATGATCCAAGCCTATCCCCTCGTCGGCAACCGATATGCGGACAAACCCGTTTTTCTGCTCCGTAAAGATGCGGATTTCAGTATCCGGAGGACTGAATTTCAAAGCGTTCATCAATAAATTCGACAATACGATTTCACATTTACCGGTATCGAAAGAAACCGACCCGATCCGTTCGTCCAAACGGTACGTTACTACGATACGCTTATTTTCGAATTCATCCCGGAAGTTTTCCGTCACTTCTTTTACCCATTCGTTCAATCTCCGGAAGGACTTTTGCAATTTCAACGGACAGGATTTCATTTTATCCATGTCCAATACCATATTAATGATGTTCTTCATCCGCCACGCCTGCTTGCGGATGCGTTCCAACTGTCCGGTTACGTATTCCCGATCCCATTTCCCGGAATCGTCCAACAAGCGTTTCAACGGAGCGTATATCAAGGTTAAAGGAGTCCGTAATTCGTGACTGACATTGATCAGAAAATGAATCTTTTCCTCATTTACCTCCAATTCGTGTTCGTGCATCTGCCACTTGAGACGATTTTCTTTTTTCTGAATAATCAGAAAAAAACCGATACCGATAATTAGTACGACCAGAAACAGGCTTCCGAAAATAAACCAGGAAGTCTGAAACCAGGGAGGAGTCACCGTAAAGATCAGGATTTCCGTAAAAGGCGTCCACTCTCCGCTTCGGGTATTACAGGAACACATTACCGAATAAGTACCCGGAGAAAGCAAAGGCAAAGCGAAAGAAGAGTTATACGTTTCTGTCAAAGAGGTTCTCAGGCCTTTTATTTTATACCGGAACAACGCTTTCCGAAAAACGTCCTTTTCATCCGAAATCACTTTCAGGGAAAAAGAGGTATAATTCCAGGGAATCTCCAGCGAGCTTTCCGCCCTTTCCGTTTGTTCCCAACAGGATACCCCGTTTAAAATCACATCCGTCAATTTGATACGCGGCAGCGAATAACTGGTATAAGAAATATGTTCGTTGATTTTCACCAACCCGGCTATTCCTCCCATATAAACGGGTCCGGAAGAACCGGCCAAAGGAGGTATAAAATACAATTCGTTGGGAGAAAACCCGTCCGATTCTCCCCAAACGACAAAACGGTTCTCTGCAATAACATAAGAAAAAAGCATATTTTGAGCTCCGATCCATAACCGTCCCTGTCTATCCAAAGTTAAAGCTAATATACTGTTAAAAAAATTGGTCGGAATGGAACGAAATTTCCCGGTATTCCGGTCATAACCACTCAACCCGGTATCCGAACCTATCCAAAACTTCCCTTTCCCGTCATAACAAACCGCATGAATCACCTCTTCCTTCTGGGTTTCGTAAACCGTCCGCAGCTTATTTTCTCCCCGTCTTACTTCATAAATGCGGTTTGTACGCACCAGATACACCGAGGAATCACCCGCATACACCAAACGCTGCCCTTGCAGTAAAGATTCCTCTTCGTCGGTGACCACCCGGGAAAACGTCTTTTTTTTCAGGGAATAAATATAGATATGACGACCCAGAAAATAAATTTCATCCGCTGACACCCGGTAAGCCAAAACTGAAAAACCGGTGGTACATTCCAAGCGGTTAATTTCAGGATTTACAACCTCAAAAGGCCGGCAATCGCCCGTCTTTTTGTTGAACAGGTAAATTCCTTCGCTGAAAAAAGAAAGCATCAATTCCTCCTCGGAATAATCGGTGACGGAAACCACTTTTTTACCGTAGGTAGAAGCGTAATGCGTAAAGTGATTCTGCCAAGGATGATAACGATTGATCCCTCCCCCGTCGGTTCCTATCCACAAAACACCGCCCCGGTCCTGGAACAGGCTGATAACCGTTTTGTCCGACAACCCGTTGGAATTACCCAAAGGAACGTCTTTATACGTTTTAATATATACCTCTTTTATACCGAACATTCCTCCCCTTACACTACCGGCCCAAACGTTATTACCCCGGTCGATATACAGGCAGGTGATGGAATTGACGGGCAAGGAACCCTGGTCTCCCGGAATATGCCGGATGTGAGAAAAAGTGAGATCGTTCATATCCAGGATATTGATGCCTCCTCCGTCCGTAGCCAACCATAATTTACCGTCCCTTTCCGCAATATCCAGAATAATGTCATTGTTCAGCTCCGAATTCCCGGAATTCAGGTGATAAAGTTCGTTTCCCCGGTAATCCAGGCAATACAATCCTTTTTTATAAGGAGAAATATAAAGTCTCCCCCGGGAATCCACATAGGCCGCCGTATTGATTTCAACAAGGGGATTAGCCAAATTACTCCTCAGAATATAATCGTCCAATCCATATAACCAAAGCCCTCCGTTTTTACTGGAGATTAAAAGAGTATTCCTATCCAGGGAAAACATTCTGTTAAATTCAATATACCGGATATCCTCCGGAAGCACCAGCGGTAATTGTACGACCCGTTTTTCTTTATACAGGTATTTATAGATCGCCCGTTCTCCCCCGAACAAGATTCCCCCGGCTGTAGGACAAGCCGAAAAAGTATAAACCGGATGCCCGGGAATAGCCTCACAAAAAGAATTTTTATCCCTTTCATAGCGGACCAACCCCCGGTTGGTCGAAACCCAGATATTATTCAAGGAATCCTCGGCAATAAAATTTATTTGATTACCCGGTAAAGAAAAAGGATTATCTTTCTCGTGCAGGTAAGTACGAACTTCATTTTTCTCTACAGCATTCAGGCCCAAAGCCGTACCGATCCACATCACCCCCCGGGCATCGCATAAGATGCAATTCACCGTTGACTGAGACAATCCCTGCTCTATTCCCACCTGTTTGAAATAATAATCGGATCCGGCCCTCTCCGCACCGAAAAGAGGAAATAGTACATACGTCAGGAAAATATTTAAAACTAACTGGAGACTCATTTCCATCTGTTTTTAACAAAAATAAATTATAAACCTAAAACAACCCAGCATATATTCAAAAAAATATAATTTTTTTAACTTACATTCAAAAATTACCTCTTCTATTGACCGATTTAGACGATATTTGACATTAAACAGACAGAAATGGATATAAAAAAAATTCTCTTAACTTATTTTTGACATCCTAAAGAATATAAAACATTTCGGAGATATTTTTTCATCCGGCCGAAGCAGCACTTCTTCGGACGCTATTTTAAAAAATGTGGAAAAAACGGTTTACGTCCCTCTCCAGAAGCTCCGCTCCGAGGAAGCGGGCGAAAATCATCCGGAAAAACAAAAAGGAAGGCTGTGATGCCGTCCTACACCGATCGCCAAGCTCGATTCAACATATAACTAACGGATAATCAATCTAAATTTCAATTTTATGAGTAAGTTTTGTATAACATTTTTGTTCGTACTCTGGGGGTGTACCGGTTTTGCACAGCTCACGATAAACGGTACGGTTATCGACGAACAGGACAAAGAGCCTCTGATACAGGCGGCGGTTTTAATAAAAGGTACGTCCGATGGCGTAGCGACCGATCTGGATGGGAAATTTACGATAAATGCTTCTCCCGGCCAGATTCTGGTCGTTTCCTACCTGGGATATATTACCAAGGAAATCCCGGTTACTCAAAATACCCAAAACTTAATCGTTCTTCTGACCAAAGATGCCATGAATCTGGACGAAGTAGTGGTAGTGGGATATGGAGTTACCCGGAAAAGAGACATAGCCGGAGCCATCACTTCCTTAAAAACCGACGACATCAAAGCCGGTTTGGTAACCAATACCGCCCAATTTTTGAAAGGACGGGCAGCCGGCGTACAGGTACGTCAGAATTCGGGAGAACCCGGAGGAGGGATTTCCATCCGCATCCGGGGTTCCTCTTCCATCAGTTCCAATAACGAACCTTTGTACGTTATCGACGGTTTTCAGACGGACATCGGCAATCAAATCAACCCGGAGGATATCGAATCCATCGAAATACTGAAAGATGCCGCGGCTACCGCTATTTACGGAGCCCGGGGCGCTAACGGAGTGGTGCTGATTACCACCAAAAAAGGGACAAAAGGCCAGTTTCACGTAAGCTATTCCTACGATGCTTCTCTCAAAAACCTCGATAATCCCTGGGACTTAATGGGAGCCCAGGACATTATCCGGTACAATATGAAAACCTGGGAAGAAAACGGAAGCACCGGAAATCCCCCTTATACCGAAGAAGAACTGCAATACAAAGGAAACGGAGTGGATTGGATCAAGGAAACCACCCGTCTGGCCGCGACCCAAAATCACCAATTTTCAATCACCGGAGGGAGTGAAAAATTGAAGATGGCTATTTCAGGAAATTACCTGGATGATTTGGGCGTACTGAAAAATACAGAGTTCAACCGGTTCAGCGCTCGTATGAACCTGGACTATGAACTTACGAAACGGGTAAGGTTCGGCGCCAATGTATACATGGCCCGCTCCAACAAAAACTACCTGAATATGGGAACCAGCAGCACTACCGATAACGTGATCTATCAGATTTTTATGATGTCTCCCCTGACCAAGCCGGACGGATATGACGTATTCGGCAAGAAAGGACGGAAACCAGGCGTTTTGGATGAAATCAACGATGTGGACTTTGAAGACATCACCAACAACATGTATACCACCCTCTACGGAGAAGCCGATATTCTGAAATCGCTGACCGCACGCGTACAGTACACTTACAGCAACGACAACCGGAAACAACAGCAATATTATCCGAAAACGACCAATGTCGGAAAAGCGGACAACGGAGTCGCTTCCATCAACAACTGGAAAAACGACCGGCAACAACTGGATGCCTTGCTGACCTTTCACAAAACCCTGAGCAAAATTCACGATCTGAAAATCATGATAGGTACTACTTATACCGAACAAATCTCCGAATCCAACGGAATGAATGCCAAAGGATTCACGACCGACGAGTTTTCGTTCAACAATATAGGTGCGGCCCAAACCATTACTTCTATCGGTTCCCACAAAGAGAAACACACGACGACTTCGTTTTTCGGACGGGCCGAATACGTACTGAACGGGAAATACATCCTGAATGCCTCAATCCGCGCTGACGCTGCCTCTAATTTCGGTCCCGGCAATAAATGGGGCTATTTCCCCTCCGCCTCCGTAGCCTGGCAATTAGGGGACGAACCTTTTATGGAATTTGCCAAACCCGTGCTATCCAGCCTGAAGCTAAGAGGCAGCTACGGCATCACCGGTAACGACGGTATAGGGAATTACTTATCCCAGGTAAAATTCGCTATGGCTAATGTTTATCTGGGAGGAGACGGGATCATCAAAGGCATGTATCCTTCTAACCCGGGAAACAAAAATCTGAAATGGGAATCCACCTCTCAATTAGACCTCGGAATGGACTTTACCCTGTTCGACCGAAAAATAGAAGTGAACTTCGACTATTACGTCAAAACCACAACCGACTTGCTGAATCCGGTCTCCGTTTCTTCTTCAACCGGAGGCTTTCAGACCATGATGGGCAATAACGGTAAAATACAGAACAAAGGATTTGAGCTATTTATCAAATCCAACAACATCAACCGTCCCAACTTCACCTGGAGTACGAATTTCAACATGTCGCGCAATCAAAACAAAGTGATGAAGCTGAATCAGGGTGAAGCCCGTTTTTCCTCTGTAAGTCCTCAAGGCTGGTACAATTGGGAAGAATATGCTATACTGAAAGAAGGATATGCCTTGAGTTCCCTGTACGGCTATGTGTTCGAAGGAATCATTCAGAAAGGAGAAACCTATTCCCCCCAGTCCACTTCCGTGGAAGGCGATCCCAAATTCAAAGACCTGGACAAAAACGGGACCCTGACCCCCGACGACCGGGAAGTAATCGGTGACGGGAATCCCGACATCATTTTAGGCCTGGGTAATAACTTCCGAATCTACAATTTCGATTTCTCTTTTTTTCTCGATGCCTCTATCGGCAACGAACTCTTAAACCTTTCGCGGGTGGTACTGGAAGACAACAACCGGCTTAAAGCCTCCATGGACCGCTGGACGCAATACCATCCCTCTAATTCCGTCCCCCGTAGCGGATGGAAAAAAGACGCCGGGATCAAATACGGTTCTTATATCAACAGCCGCTTCGTGGAAGACGCCAGTTACCTGCGGTTGCAAAACATCGAACTGGGATACAGCCTGCCGTTGAAAAAATGGAACAAAGTCAATAAATACATTAAAAATTGCCGCATCAGCATCGGAGCACAAAACCTCTTTACGATTACCCGCTACACCGGCTTTAACCCCGAAGTAAGCGTAAACGGAGGAAGTGCGGTATCCCAGGGGTTGGATTTCAGTTCCTATCCCGCTTATAAAATGTATAATTTCGGACTCAAAGTAACTTTTTAAACAAATTTCCTATGAAAGCAAAAATAAAAAGAGGATGGATATTTTTCCTGGTTTTAAGTATCACAGGTGTTTTTACTTCCTGTAAAGATACCCTGGAGGAAGTGGTTTATTCCGAACTGACCCCCGACAATGCTTTCGTTACCAAAGACGATGCCCTGGCAGCCGTCAACGGCACTTACGAACGACTGATTCCCTTTACGAACCGGGCCATTTTTTACCTCAACGATATGTCGACCGACGTTTGTTATCGCGCAGGCATGGATAACGAATTGCTGAACGAATTGAAAATGAACACCAACCAGGATGTCCAACGGGTATGGGACTGCATGTATCAAACCATCAGCCGCTGCAATATCGCCATCGATAAAATCCAGGAAATGCCCTTAACCCAATTCGATGAAGATGAAGCTAAGGCGCAACAACTGAAAAACAGTTATATAGCGGAAGTCAAGTTTATGCGGGGATTTGCCTATTATCAACTGACGGATTTCTTTTATACGGTACCTTTGGTCCTCGACAGTAAAACTCCGGTGGATGCCAAAATCGATCCGGCACCCCTCGAAGAAATCGAACTTCAAATCGATAAGGACCTGAAAGAAGCAAAGGCCATTTTACCTCAGAAGTACGACAACCGGAAAGACGCAGGACGGGCTACCTTCAGTGCTGCAGCCGGCTATCTGGCTAAATTGCATATGAGAATCGCCGGCAGACTCCGTTTAAACGGAGGCAACGACAAAACCGAATGGAACACGGCTCTCGGATACGTCAATGAAATCATGGCCCTGGAAAACAGCATCCATTCTTTACAACCTCAAGTCTGGGACGTATTCAATCCCGATGACGAAAATTGCAAATACAATAATGAACTGATCTTCTCCGTACACTCCAACCCCGCCGGAACCGGAGGCACCTCCGATATAGGCATGAATTTCACGCCCTGGAGCTACGATTGCGGATGGGATCTGTTCAGTATCCCGCTGGAACTGGCCTGGCAGTACGATACCTGTGACCAAAGGTACACCGTCTTGATGAAAACAGCTTACCAGGACGTTTACGATCCGAAAAACATCAGCTATACCATACCCGAACATATCGAAAAAACCGGGACGGTATACCGGGAATGGAAAACACCGGAAGGAGTCACTCAGAAAATCAACGAGTTGGAAGCGGCTTATACACAAAAATATAAATACCAAAATCCTTTGACATACAATTACAACACCGGCAACAACATGAATTTACTCCGGTTCGCCGACATTATATTGTGTAAAGCAGAAATCTTAAACGAACTGAACGGACCTAACCAGGAAGCCGTCGATCTGATCAACAGAATCCGGGAAAGAGCTTTCCAGAACCGGGATCATAATCTCAAACTGTCCGATTATCCTTCCCAAGACGCCCTGCGGAATGCCATCTGTGACGAAAGGGCTTTCGAATTGAACAACGAAGGAGTGAGGCGGCCCGATCTGATCCGGATGGGGTTGTGGAAAGACCGGCTGGAGAAATACATTGGGGGGATCAAACTGAAATCGGAATGGAAAGAAAAAAATGCCGAAGCTAAAGACGGCAAAGAATACGATTACAGCTCCATGTGGAAAGTATATCCGCAAGACCTGACCGATAACGATATCCGCCGCTATTACCCGGTCCCCAAAAGGGAATCCGACCTCAACCCGGCTTTACTCCATTGCAGAAGCTTTGCGAAATAACAAACCGGGAAAAGCCGGAGACCGCTATCCAAAAAGACTTTCAGGATCGGGATACCCCGGTCCTGAAACCCGGCAAAACCCGGCTTTATCCCTTGAAACCCCGGAAAACACACGCAGATACCGAAAAAATAACCCAATTTTAACCTCCTATGAAGAAGTTGTATCTCATCTTGACTCTTGTATCCTCCCTTTGTTTTTGCTGTTGCCAGGACGAGGATTCCGACGGACCCGTCGCACCGGGTAAATTAATAAGCCGGATAACGGCAAAAGTACAGACCGGTAATGCCCTACGCACAGACATCCGCATCGATTTTAAAGAACCGTCTACCTACCAAATCGAATACTGGAAAGAAAACGAACCGGAAACAAAACGTAAAACTCAAGAAGCGGAAGGAGAAGCTGAAGCCCGAACCACCCTGATTCTACTGGAAGCTGAAACGGTTTATCAGTTCCGGATCCTGGCCCGAAGCGGCCAACGCTACACAGAAAGCGACATTTATTCCTTTACGACGGATAGACTGCCTTCCGGCGTTCCGACCTATACCCTGCAACAAGACGACCTCAAACAAGATCTGCCCGGCTATATCATGCTCACCCGGGGAGATATGCAACCGGGATATATCACCCTGATTAATATGGAAGGAAAGGTCGTCTGGTACGAAAATACCCGCCTGGGTGTAAAAGTGGCAAGTTTCGATACCGTAACCAATACCATTTACAGCATCATCGGAACCGATCCCGACCGCGCTTATAACGGCCAAGAAATCCTCATCCTGGATTTATTCGGAAATACCCTTTTTCACAAAGATTACACCCAACTGGGGAAACGTTACTTCCACCACGACATCCGACGTTTACCGGACGGGAAGGTGGTTTTTGTCAATTATGTGCCCCGACCGTTCGATTTAACCGCCCAAGGCGGAACGGCCGAAGAAACCGTATTCGGAGACGGCCTCACCGTGATGGACCTCAACGGAAAATTTACCTGGGAATGGGACTGCTTTGCAGAAATGAATCCCCAGGAGGATCCCCACATTATGGAAGATATCTTCGGTATACCTCTACGGAGCGATTGGCTTCATGCCAATTGCGTCAGCTTCGATAAAAACGGCGACTTTTATATGTCATTCAACTGGCTGAATGAAGTCTGGAAAATAAACGCCAAAACCGGGAAAGTAATGTACCGATTAGGAGGGAAAGGCGGCAACATCTCTATTCCACAGGAAGGCTATACCCAAGGATTACACAGTCTTAAAATTCTCGATAACAATAAAATTCTGCTCTTCGATAACGGCATTCATACCCACACCTCCCGGGCCCTCCTCTTTACCGTAAACGAAACCCAGAAAACAGCCACGCTCGATCTGAACGTTTCCTTACCCGCTGAATACAGTTCTCCCTATATGAGTAGCGTGGAATGGATCGGTCCAGAGATGCTTATGTTCGGCTCCACCTTTCCGAAAGCGATCGTATTTACCGATTTACAAGGAAACATATCCCGTATTATTAAAAGTATGCACCAATCATTCCGGGCAGATTACATTCCTGCCATTCACTATTAACCCCCACTGCCATGAAAAGAGAATCCTTTATTTTTTACGCGTTGTTCCTCTTGATCGGATATGGATGTACCCACGAAAAACCCGAAAAATACGGTTTTATCCACGCCACGTATTCCGTCGGAGGACGACTGAAAAACCCCGAAGAAATCCGCCAATCGGATTTCCGGCAAATTCAGTTCGTATATCTGATGGCCGCTCCCAAACTCGAAATGGCGGATTTCGCCAAAGAAAAACAATACATCCTGGATAAATACGTAAATCATCATTCTTATCCCTCCGGTAATCAGGGAAACGCCCTGGTTCCTTCCCTCATCCGAAAAGTCCACGAAGACGGAAGCAAAATTCTGATTTCTTTTCCGGGCACGGATTTCAACCGGATAGTCCCTATACCGGAAGAACGCCGAAAATTCGCCGCCATGATGGTACAATTTGCTCAAAAATACAAGTATGACGGAGTCGAAGTAGACTGGGAACAAACCGTTACACCGGAATTCCACTTGCTCCTGATGCAGGATATCCGGAAAGAACTGGACGCTTTATCCGGGAAAGATGGGAGAACATATTACCTCACCACTGCCTTAAACTCGGGACATAGCTACACTCCCGCCCTGGCCGATTCTTTATCCCGCTATGTAGACTGGATCAATCTGATGATGTATGATATGGGAGGAGGAATCTGGGGGGAAGTAGCTACACACAATACCCCCCTGGCTCACATTCAGGAAATTGTAGAAAATCGCTGGGGAGTATTCGATCCCCAAAAACTCTGTATAGGATTAGCCAGTTACGGATTTTATTACCAGGGAGTCCTGCCCGGACTACGGGTAACAGGAAACCTGAAAGACTACGGCCGCTACTTCGATTACAACGAACTGCCCCCCTTGCTGAAAGCAGGGTGGACCGAAGAATACGATTCGGTTCAAAATGTTCCCTACTACTTTTCCCCCGATAAAAAAGAATTCGTCACCATAGACAACCTGAAATCTCTCGAAAAAAAGATGGACTGGATCAAAAAGAGAAATTACAAAGGCATTTTCTGGTGGGAGTTTCATTCCGATTTTCAGCCGGCGACCGACGGAAAGACTAAAGGTACTCACCATTTTATGGATTTCGCTACGGAATATATTTCCAAACAGATGAAAACCACCGGGAAACTAGTTGCCCATTGAACCCCTACAGAGAGAGCATTTCGCACAATTGCCCCGTCCCCGTGTACAAAAAAAGAAGACTTGAAGTCTTCTTTTTTGTGGGCGCTGAGGGATTCGAACCCCCGACCCTCTGGGTGTAAACCAGATGCTCTGAACCAACTGAGCTAAGCGCCCGGACGATCTTGCGATTGCGGAGACAAATGTAGTGCTTTTTTTATTTCCGCCAAAATTCTGTCCGCTTTTTTAAAAATATTTTCTGAAAAAACCGACCCGTTTCCGTTTTTTATTTTTTATCCTTCTTGAAATAGTCGGCAAAAATCTCATCGAACAATTCTCCCCGGGTCAGTTGTCCGTCTACCACACAGACCGATTCCACCCGTCCGCGGGCACATAACTTATGATCCGGCAGCCGGTATATATCCTGGAAAAAAACCAGTTTAACCCCCTCCCTGCAAATATTGAGTCCCACCATAAAACGATCTCCGCTTGTCAAAGACACTTTATAATTAATTTCCACCTTAGCCACCACCGCATCGATATTTCTGCGGTGCAACTCTCCGAAATTCGCTCCCGCACTTTCCAAAAATTCATGCCGGGCGTGTTCCATATAGTGTTGATAATTGGCATTATTGACAATACCCTGGAGGTCGCACTCGTAATCACGCACTTTCATCTCCAGTTCATACATATACTCTTTCATATTTCTTTCCGTATTTTTATTTATTCTGATATGCATCCGGCATATATTCCAATACATCGCCGGGCTGATAAGTTAATTCTCTGCAAAGCGTTTCTAAAGTAGAAAAACGGATCGCCCTAGCCTTTCCCGTCTTCAAAACAGACAGGTTTGCCGGCATAATAGCTACCCGGCCCGACAATTCCGTCAATGAAATCTTACGTTTCGCCATCATAACATCTACATTTACTACGATAGACATAAGTTAAACCGTTAAATCCTGTTCCTTTTTCAATTCATAACCGACGGATAATACCTCTGCAAAAATATAAATAATTATAGCCGTTACTACACTTCCGGAGAAATAGTAATGCACATCCACCGGCCAACCGATCGTATCCAAGGCCCGCGAAGCCGCCAGTTTTTCGAAATAAACACTTGTTTTCACCCCCAAAAAAGTGATTAACCAAAACAAAGCCAACAACTTACAGGTTATAATCGTACGCTTGTTGAAAATGTCCTTCCGGAAAATAGAACGGGTAATGGTATAGAGAGAATAAACAAAAATCAGCAGAAAAATCAAAAAACCCAGCACGCCCACGATCCGGGCCGCCCCCATTACGATCAACTCCCAAGGTCGCAAAACCTCGGTTCCCTTCCGGATGTTGGCCTGAAAACCGCTTAACCGGATCTGAATCGCACTGTCGGAGGATACGAACAGCTCTTTTCCCGGCTCCCGCAAAGAAAGATTGTCCACATCCAACATATCCCGGGATTGCTCACTTTTTAAACTCGCACTGCGTAGAGCCGGACCGAGCGTCTGATAAATAGAAATTCCGATGACTATCAATAAAATATAATAAACGATCCGGAGACGTTTTAAGGTCCTCTCTATTTTTCCCATATCAATAAATAATTATCGTTAATGAATAGGCAAAGATATACATTTTCCCCTCTTTTCCAACCGTATACGAAATACCCTTCCGAATCTCCTCGATCGGACCGGACCGCATCGGCAAAATCCGGGCATAGGCAGCAAAAATAGACGGAAATGAACGAAAGGGCCCCCGAAATACAGAGGAGCTGTTCCCGGGCGAAACAAGGGAAACCGGATAAATTCAGGGAAAGGGTACCGGTCTGATACCGCACCCTTCCCCTTCAGCCTGATTTAAACAGTTAGCGTTTCACCAATACCCGGTAACCGTTCGCGGGTAAAAACAAGGTATGTAATACGGGAATTTCCTTCCCTTCGAAATAATCCGTAAACGCTCCTTTCCGGGGTTCGTCCAACTTCAATTCCTGATTTTCGGCAGTCAGATTTAAAGCGACGAAAAGGACCTGACTCCCTTTTTTCCTTTCGAAAGCAAAAATATGTTTTTCGTTATCATGCCGGAGAATCGTAAACTCCCCTTTATCTTCCCCGGCTGCCAAAGCCGGGCAATCGCGTTTCAGCGTATTCAGTTTCCGGTAAAAATCAGCTAATTCCGGAGATTTGCTCCAATCTACGGAATCTTTTTCGAAAAAAGCCAATCGTTTGTCCAGACCCGCTTCCTGACCGGTATACATCAAGGGAATTCCCGGAACGGTATAAGTCATCACCGCATATACCCGGTGTGCCTCTCCCATTCTTTCCTTCACGCTTCCCTGCCAGGAGTTTTCGTCATGATTATCGATGAAATTCAAAATCATCGTACGAGCCGGATACAGGGTATCCACTTTGTGAAAATAGGAATATAAAGCGGTTCCGTCCTTCCGTCCTTTTGCCAGATCGTTCATCAGGTGATGCAAATCCCAACCGTAGCAGGCATCGAAAGCTTTCTCCGTCAAAGCCGGTTCCCAAGCCTCCGCTAACATAAATACCGGCTTTACCCGGTCCAGTTCCAAACGGGCCTCCTCCCAGAAATCGGTGGGCACCATAGCCGCCATATCACAACGGAAACCGTCGATATCGGTTTCTTTTATCCAAAACTTCAGGCTTTCGATCATATAATTCCGCATCTCCCGGTTATCATAGTTCAGATCGGCAACATCACTCCAGTCTTCGACCGGACTGACGATTTTTCCGTCTTTGTGTGTATACCAATCCGGATGTTGTTCGATCAGCGGATTATCCCAACCGGTATGATTAGCCACCCAGTCTACAAGGACATGAAAACCCAGCCGATGGGCTTCCTTCACCAATTGACGGAAATCCTCCAACGTCCCGTATTCGGGATTAACCTTACGGTAATCCCGCACGGCATAATAACTGCCCAGGCTTCCTTTCCGCCGGGCTTCGGAAATAGGAGTAACCGGCATAAACCAAAGTATATCCACACCCAAAGCCTTCAAACGCGGCAGATGGGCAGCAAATGCTTTAAAAGTTCCTTCCGGAGTATATTGGCGAATATTTACCTCGTAAATAGAAGCGTTTTCCGCCCAGGATACGGTCCGAGGTGTTATCTCCCGCCCCGCCTGTTTCTCTTTCTGATTTATACCACACGTTACCGTTAATAAGCTCATAACTAAAAATATAATAGATTTATACATACCCTTATTTTTAAAAGGTCTCGGAAAGAAAAAACCAATGGGCATCCGCCGGCATCAGGCTTTTGAATCCGTATTTTTTCTTTCCGGACTTCAATAAACGGAAAAAATCCGGTTTACTTTCACACACCCCTCCTGCAATTTTTGTTTATTCATGCAGTTCGATAACCAGAGCGGTTTTAGCCGGAATCGTCAGCGTCTGTTGTAATCCGTGGATTTCCCGTCCGCTGATCACATCCTTGCCTCCCTGGAAACCGTCCAACATTTCAGCAAAACGATTCATATCCAACACCTTCTCTTTTTCATCGTCATTATTCAGCACAACCATTACCGTTTTATCGTCATTATACCTAAAATACACATACACATTGTTTTCCGGAACAAAATGCTTGAAATTCCCGGTATGAATAACGGGATTTTCTTTTCGCCAGTTCAACAGTTTTTTCATAAAATCGAACACTTCGTTCTGCTCGGCAGTACGCCCTTCGGCCGTAAACGCATTTACCGCATCTCCGGGCCATCCTCCCGGAAAATCTTTCCGGATATCTCCGTCCGTCCCGTGCAGTTTTTTACCCCGCATTATGATTTCGGTTCCGTAGTAGATTTGAGGAATACCCCGGGTTGTCGCCAAAAGCGTAAAGATCAATTTAAATTTATCGATATCTCCGTCCAACACTTCCCAGATCCGTTCCGTATCGTGATTATCGGCAAAGATCAGCAAATTATACGGATAAGGATAGAGATAATCTTTACTGAATACAAAATAAGGCCGCATCACGCCCTTGTCCCATCCCTGTTCCTCTCCCGTAAAAACGGTCAAAGCGTCCAAAAGCGGGAAGTCCATAACGGTAGGCAGTTCTGAATTGAAACCGTCGGCATTCAGAGCATCCTTTTGCCAGTAGGCCACTTCCACGGGTTCATGAACCCAGGCTTCCCCTACGATGTTGAAACCGGGATACTCGGTTATAATCCGCCGGTTGAACTCCGCCATGGGTTCCTTATGATTGTAAGGATAAGTATCTATACGCAAACCACCCAGATCGGCATATTCGATCCACCAAATGGCATTCTGAATCAGGTAATCCATCAACAAAGGATTATGCTGATTCAAATCCGGCATAGAAGTATCGAACCAACCTTCCGTATTTAATTTTTTATCCGCTTCCGAAGCATAAGGATCCTGAACCGTACCGATGCGGAAATTCGAACGGGTAAAACGATCGAACTGATGAATCCAATCGGGAGAAGGCAGATCTTTCATCCACCAATGAGCCAAACCGCTGTGATTCGTCACCACATCCATTACCAGCTTGATGCCCCGCTTTTTCGCTTCGGCAGAAAGACGTTTGTAATCTTCGTTGGTTCCGTACCGGGGATCGATTTTATAATAATCGGTAATGGCATACGTGTGATAAGAAACAGCAGGCATATTATCCTCCATCAGAGGTGTACTCCAAATGGCGGTTATACCCAGTTCTTTTAAATAGTCCAACCGGTCGATAATCCCCTGGATATCGCCCCCGTGACGACCGTCCGGATTTTTCCTATCGGCTTTTTCCGTTACTTCGGGCCGGCTGTCGTTAGCGGGATTTCCGTTGGAAAAACGATCGGGCATCAGCAAATACATGGCATCCGCATTACTGAACCCCTCCCGGTCCTCCGACCCTTCCCGCCGTTCCAGTAAGGGATATTTCCAGGTAAACGCCGTCTTCTCCCCTTTTTTAAAAAAGATAGTCATTTCCCCGGGCCGGGCGGTTTTATCCATCCGGAAGTAAATAAATTGATAATTCGGGTTTACCGTGGTAACCACCCGTTCGATACGCACGCCGGGATAATCAATTTCCGGCCGGTAATCGGCTATGTTCTTTCCATATAGCATCAATTGAAAAACAGGATTTTTCATCCCTATCCACCAATTCAGGGGTTCTGCCCGTTCGATCGGCACCGCAGTCCTCTTCTTTGCCTGAGCGGGAATTGCCTGAGTACTCAGGGCTATTATCAATAAAATCACCGTTCCTAATATTCTCATACCTACAAAATTAAAAGTTTTATATACCATACTTTCTTCCCACCGCTTCCCTCTCCGGGAAACGACAGTTCCTTTTTATATTTCCAGTTTGGAATTTTTAACTACCGTATACTTCCGGTCATTCACTAAAACAGTGATATCTTCTCCTTCTTCATTAAAAATAATCGTGCGGCAATGTTGCACGGTTACATTTAAAATATTTCCGCGGAACATAACCTTGAACGAAAAAGATTTCCAACTTTCCGGAATCGCCGGATGGAAAGCCAGCAAACCCTCCCGGATCCGCATCCCTCCGAAGCCTTCCACTACAGACATCCAGGTTCCCGCCATGGAAGTGATATGCAAGCCTTCGTGAGCCTCTTTGTTGTAATCGTCCAGATCCAGACGGGCCGTACGCAAATACAAACTATAAGCTTTGGCTATATCTCCGATTTTCGCGGCCAAAATCGAATGTACACAGGGAGATAAAGAAGATTCATGTACCGTACGGGATTCGTAAAAATCAAAATTCCGTTTGATGCAATCCAGCTCGTACTCCGGTTCGAAAAAATAAATCCCCTGCAGCACATCCGCTTGTTTAATAAAACAACTTCTCAAGATACGGTCCCAGGACCAGTGCTGGTTGATCGGACGCACAGCAGGGTCGAGTTCGCTGGCCAGCATCTGCACCTTATCCATATAACCGTCCTGCTGTAAAAAGATTCCCAGTTCCTTTTCTTCCGGAAAAAACATAAGATCGATGATTTCCTGCCATTTTTCCGTTTCCACCGAATAATTCAATTTCATTTTACCGATCAGCTCTTTGAAACGCGGTAAATTCCGGGATTTGACTTTTTCCAGACACTCGATCGCATATTTCATACACCAGGTGGCGATCTTATTGGTATACCAGTTATTGTTCACGTTGTTTTCATACTCATTGGGACCGGTGACTCCCAGGATGACGTATTTTTTCTTTTCCCCGGAAAAATTGGCCCGCTGAGCCCAGAAACGAGCGATTCCGGTCAGTACTTCCAAACCGTATTCTTCCAGATACCGCTCGTCTCCCGTATATTGAATATACCGGTAAATCGCATACGCAATCGCTCCGTTCCGATGAATCTCCTCAAAAGTAATCTCCCATTCGTTGTGGCATTCCTCTCCATTCATGGTTACCATCGGATAGAGAGCAGCACCGCCCGTAAAGCCGAGTTTTTCCCCGTTTTCGATAGCTTTGTCCAATTGCTTATACCGGTACAGCAAAAGATTGCGGGTAACGGTGGAATCCGCCGTAGCCAAATAAAAAGGAACACAATAAGCTTCGGTATCCCAATAGGTGCTTCCGCCGTACTTCTCGCCGGTAAATCCCTTGGGACCGATGTTCAGACGGGCATCGTCTCCTGTATAGGTCTGTTTCAACTGAAAGATGTTAAAACGAATACCCTGCTGAGCTTCTACATCCCCCTCGATGACGATGTCGGAATGTTCCCAGATGCTTTTCCATACCAGACCGTGTTCCTGAAATAAAATATCGAATCCCTTGGCACAGGCGTCATTCACCAGAATTTTCGCATTGGGTAACAAATCCTCTGCCCCATGGTTCATCGAACTCAAAATGGCTGCATATTTATAAAAACAAATTTGTTTTCCTTTTTCAGCAAACACCGAGACTTTATTCGCTACGTATTTCAAATCTACGATGGTGTCGTCATCCGAAGTCTCGTAATTTTTTCCACCTATCGTAATTTGGTATTTGATTCCTATTCCTACCTGGAAATTGGTCTTTTTCGTCTGCGACCGCAAATAAGCTTCCCCTCCCTGAGAATCCGTTTCAATAATGTCCCAGAACTTTTCATCGTAATTAGCGTCCTGGTTTTTCACATCTCCGTCGATAAAGGAAGTGAAAACGATATCTCCGTTGAAATTCAAGGGAGTGATGGCATAGCGGATCGCAGCGATCTCTTTGTTGGCCATACTGATAAAACGGCGGGCCCTCACCTCCACCTGGTTACCATTCCCCAAGGTCGCCACAAAAGAACGTTCCAGAAAACCTTCTTTCATATTCAATACCCGCCTGAAATGTCCGACCTGACAGTGGGCTAAATCCAGTTGTTCTCCGTTAATCTCTACGTATATGCCGTTCCAATAAGGGGCATTCAAAACTTTGGCAAAATATTCCGGATAACCGTTTTTCCACCAGCCTACCCGGGTTTTATCGGTATAATATACCCCTCCGATATAAGTTCCCTGTAACGTACTTCCGGAATACTTCTCCTCGAAATTAGCCCGTTGTCCCATTCTGCCGTTACCCAGGCTGAAAATACTTTCTGAAGAACGGTGATTTTTAGGATCGAATCCTTCTTCAATAATACACCATTCGTCTGCTTTCAAATATTTATTCATACTATGGAATTTAAAATCTATAATCTAATACCCTCTGTGTAATTCTTCTTACCGGATGAACCGGAAACCCGATGGCCGGCTCCTTCGTTCGCCTTAGTCCGAAGAACGGACCAAACGCATCACTTCGTCGACGTCGGCAAACCCCGGTATGTGAAAGTCTGCATCGGACAGAACCAAGGGATCGCCTACACCTATACACTTCATTCCCGCCCGGTGGGCCGCTTCCACTCCTGCCACGGCATCTTCGAATACCATACATTCTACCGGCTGAAGAGCCAATAACTCCGCTCCTTTCAAAAAAACTTCCGGATCCGGTTTCGCTTTCGTGACATTTGTCCCGTCGGCAATCGCATCGAACAAATTTTCGATGCCGACCTGCTGTAAAATAGTCCGGGCATTTTTGCTGGCCGATCCTAAAGCGATTTTTATGCCGGCTTCCCGCAAATCCCCCAAAAATCTCCGCACACCGGGCAACACCTCTTCCGGTGTCATTTTTACGATATATTCCAGATAAATCTTATTTTTCCGTTCGGCCAGTTTCCGTTTTTCTTCTTCATCCAGTTTTATTCCCCCGATGCCGAGTAATATATCCAGCGAAGCCATCCGGCTAACTCCTTTCAACCGTTCATTATCTTTTTCGGTAAAGACAAATCCCAGTTCATCGGCTATCTTTTTCCAGGCCAGGTAATGATATTTTGCCGTATCGACAATTACCCCGTCCAAATCAAACAGACCTCCTTTGATCATATGCATTTATTTTCAGATTAAAATCATAACTTCTCTCCGCATCCTCCGGTAGAATGGGAATACGTTTCTTTAATGACAAAGACACAAGCGGCACCGATAATCAGAAAAATACCGGCCAATACCAACATTCCGGACTGTTGGCCGCCGATTAAACGCAACAGGGAACCACCTACCAAAGCCGCCACAATCTGAGGAACGCAAATCGTTCCATTAAACAAGCCCAGATACGCTCCCATATTTTTTCCGGAAACCGAATTGGTCAGAATCGTAAACGGCATCGCCAGCATAGCTGCCCAGGCAAACCCGATCAGCGCATACGAAACGAACAACTGATACTGGTTGTGAATAAAAAAAGTGGATATAAACCCGATCCCACCCAATACCAAACTCAGAGAATATCCCCATTTCCGCGAACGAAACAGCGGCAGTATAACGGCCCAGCAAACAGAACCGATGGCCTGGACCGCAAACAGCACGCCTACCCAGTTACCGGCTTCCTGATACCCGGCCGAGGCCGTATCGGCCGTACCCCAAACATTCTGAGCTATCGCTCCGTTGGTATAAGTCCACATATACATAAAAGCCGCCCAGGAAAAAAACTGCACCAGTCCGACGGTCCAAAATACCTTGGGTGCATGCAGCAACAAGGAGATAAAGTCGCTCTTTTCCTTTTTTTCTTCAGCAGTAATCCCATGAAATTTCTCGAATTCCCGGGGAGGCATTTCCTTTACTTTTACGGTAGTATAAATCACACAAAGAATGAGGATCACCGCCCCGATATAAAACGAATATATCACCGTATCGGGCACAATTCCCGGAGCTGCCGTATTCTGTATCCCCCACAAAGCAAAAAGAAAAGGGAACAAATAGCCGACCAGGCTTCCCGCATTGCACAGAAAACTCTGAATCGAATAAGCCAGCCCTTTCTGTTCCTCATTCACCATATCCCCCACCAGCATCTTAAAAGGCTGCATGGCCATATTGATGGAAGTATCCAATAACATCAGTGAAATTAAACCGAATAACATGGCGTTCATGTAATGGGTGAAACTACCTGCATTCGGCATCAGACACATCACAACCACCGCAATCAGCGAACCGACGAACAAATAAGGAATACGCCGCCCGAAACGAGTCCAGGTACGGTCGCTCAGGGAACCCACAATCGGCTGTACGATAATTCCCGCCAGAGGGGGCAGTATCCAAAAATAGCTCAGCGTATGAGGATCGGCACCCAGAGTTGCAAAAATACGGCTCACATTGGCACTCTGGAGGGCATAAGCGATCTGTACCCCGAAAAAACCGAAACTGATGTTCCATAAGGTCCAAAAACCTAAGCGGGGCTTACACGTTAAAATTTTATTTTCTGCCATAATCCAATTATTATCTTCCTTTCGGAAACATTCATAAAATCCGTTTAGGACATCACGGGTGGTACACCCTCTTATACGGAGGTTTTCCGCAGCAGTTGAAAAGAAATCGAAAATTCTAAGCCGGTTCAAAGGTACAATTATTCCTCTTTTGCGCAAACGTTTAAAACTGCGTCAAGCCCTTGCCTTAGTGCTTGAAAGCTTGCTCTTCCGGCATTTCAAACGGTTGCGGAAAATAGTCCGAAAAAAAACATAATCTTCCTTAATTTAGATTGATTTCAAATAATCGACAACTTTCCCAGCCTGTTTTTCCGCATTTCCTTTCTCTCACCGGGCGAGCATATTGCCAACTGCAAGAACCCTTTTTCGGGAAATGAGCGGGGATTTGCGGGAAGAGCGTCTTTACGTCTGAAGTCCGAAATGTAAACCAAGGCTGCCGGGAGCGCCGACGCTGTCCGGATTCCCTTCGGCTAAAAGGAAGAAATACCGGCATTTTACCGGAAGACACATTACGAAAAAACGAGTCAAGCATCAGCCCAAAAAGTAATCCACCAATAAATCCACAACTCCATCGGAGGTAAGTAAAAAAGAGTCCCCCCCAACGGGCGTATACCCATCAACGGCGGGTGGAACCCCGGACGATGAGATTGGTTTTAACCACCCGGGTGACCGTAGGAATAGTTTCGTCTTCCGACTGAATGCGCCTTAACAACAATTCTGTAGCCATCTGTCCCATTTTATCCCCGTGTTGCTCTACAGTGGTGAGTGTGGGATCGGTAAGCGTAGAGACCAGACCGTCCGTAAAACCACAGATGGCCACATCCTCCGGTACCTTATAACCCAAGTGTTTAATGGCATACATAGCCCCTGCAGCTGTCAGGTCGTTGACAGCGAAAATACCGTCGGGCTTTTCCGCTTTCTGCATCAATTGCTCACCCACGATCATGGCATCGGCTTGATTGTCACATTGAATAATCAAGTCTTCCCGGATCGGAATCCGGGCATCCTTCAGGGCCTGAATATACCCCATCTGCCTCTTCTGAGCAATTTGCATCGTTTGGGGAGCGGAAAGATGAGCAATTCGTTTACAACCGACGGAAATCAAATGTTGAACGGCAGCATAGGCCCCGTTGAAATCATCTACAATCACCCGGTCGGTATCGATATCCCCGCATATCCGGTCGAAAAAAACAATCGGAATACCGGCTTGCTGCAATTCCCTGAAATGTCCCCCGTTGACGCTCGTTTTAGCCATGGAAACCAGTACGCCGTCTATTCGTGAATTCAATATCGTCTGACAAATGGACACTTCCCGTTCGTATGCTTCATTACTTTGGAAAATCACTACATTATAGCCGTTTTGATTGGCGATCTGTTCTACTCCGCTGATGACACAGGAAAAAAAATGATGGATGATTTCGGGAATAATCACCCCGATTAAAAAAGTCTTCTTATTCCGTAAACTCAACGCAATGATATTGGGGGAATAATTCAGTTTTTTTGCCAAAGCCTGCACCTCCCGCTTGGTCTCTACACTGATATCCGGATGATCTTTCAACGCCCGGGATACAGTCGATACGGAAATGCCCAATATCTTTGCAATATCTTTTATCGTAATCTGAGTAGCCATATTCGCCCCTTATGGAAAGTTCAAATTTATAAAAATCTTTCCAGATTACAAAGAATTGTACATTTTTACAAATTATGTTTTAACTGATCCTTCCTGATTCTTCCCACACTTTCCATTTTCGGAAACCTCCGAAATCCGGCTGAATCTACCTTTGATTATACCTTTTAAATTTTTAGAAAACTACCCGGTTATTGCCAAAAAAAAGGAACGTTAAAATTTGGAGTATAAGCCTTTATTCCGGACCTTTTTTAATGCGTGAATCAGATTGGTTTAAGTTTATTTTAAAACCCGCTCAAACTTTCTTTAGGTTAATTAACAACTCAAAAATAGATGATTTCATAGAGTTTAGGCTGGAAACGTTTGTTTTTTCTTAAAAAAACGTCCGAAACCGTTTTCGCAAACGATTGAATTTTTAACATTTAAACGCCAACGTTTGTATTTTTATTCATAAAGATATAAAAATAGTCTTTATGTATTTTTATATCGTTTATATTTAGGTATTTATAGGCTCTTTTGCGGGGAAGTGAGTCTCTTACCCCATCTTTTCATTTTTTTAAACCTTCTGATATTCTAACAAAATTACAGGTAGCCTGTTATTCTTACACCAATCAGCTTATCGATGAATAATCAGAGATTTACCTCTTAAAAAGAAGATTCTGGATGACGGTCGGTTTTTCTTTTTTGATGAAAAGCCGGCAAATTCGGGAAATGGTTTCTCTGATTCTATATAAAGATTGTTGGTTAATACTTTGAAATACAATAATTTGTGTGGAATGCGAAATCAAAACGACCAATTTTAACGTTCATTTTTTTAGGAAGCAAAAAAGAAGGACCGGCAAAGAAAAAACAGTACGATTAAAAAAGAGTCATCTGAAAAATTTAAATATAAAAAAGGAGGTTCACATCCAGTTAACGAAAAATCCGATTCTCTAAGCCACAACAATTCATGTAAAAACCAATTAAAATTATGAAGTACGGAAATACAATGAGAAAATTACTCTTGGTTTTGTGTATGCTTTTTTCCATACAGGCTTTTGCACAACAAAGAGTATTGACCGGTACAGTCAAAGATGCCAAAGGCGAGACCTTGCCGGGTGTAAGTATTATGGTCAAAGGAACGACAAACGGAACAGCGACGGACATCGACGGTAACTTTTCTATAAAAGTCGCTAACGGAGACGTGCTGGAGTTTACGTTCATCGGGTATAAAACCCTTACGGTGAAAATCGAAGGACAAAAAGTGTTGAATGTTATCCTGGAAGAAGACGTCACTCAATTGGGCGAAGTCGTAGTTATCGGTTACGGTACCGTAAAGAAAAACGATATGACCGGCTCGGTCGTAGCTATTAAAGCGGACGAATTAAACCGGGGGGCCGTCACTTCCCCTCAGGAAATGTTACAGGGGAAAGTCCCGGGCGTACAGATTCTTACCGGAGACGGCGGACCGGGTTCCGGTTCTACCATTCGTATCAGGGGAGCCGGTTCACTGCATGCCTCCAACGATCCTTTGATTGTGATAGACGGAGTACCTGTAGCCAATGATGCCGCCCCCGGGATGGCCAATGCGTTGTCTACGGTCAATCCGAACGACATAGAATCCTTCACGGTCCTGAAAGACGCCAGTGCAACCGCGATCTACGGTTCCCGGGCTTCAAACGGGGTAATCATCATTACCACTAAAAAAGGGAAAGGAAACAAACTGAATCTGAGTTACAGCGGTAGTTTCAGCGTAGTTACCAATTCTCAAACCGTACCGGTGATGGGAGCGAAAGAATACCGCGAATTCATCGACCAGATTTATCCGGCAGGAACACCGAAAGGGGAAACCGTCCGGGGTTTAATGGGAGAAGCCAACACCGACTGGCAAGACCTGATTTTCCGGAACGCCCTGACGCACGACCACAACCTGAGCGCTTACGGCAATTACAAAGACAAACTTCCTTACCGCGTATCTGTGGGGTATACCAACGAAGACGGAACCCTCGAAACTTCCAATTTTGAAAGGGGAACGATGGACATCAGCGTATCACCGAAATTACTGAACGATCATTTAACCGTAAATCTGAATGCCAAAGGAGTCTACATTAAAAACCGTTATGCCGACGGCGGAGCGGTAAATGCAGCCGCCTTCTTCAACCCGACCCAACCGGCTTACTGGTATAAAGAAGACGGCAGCATCGACTACACGACCACCAATGGTTACTGGAACTGGCTCAGCGGCGGAAGCGGTCCCGATGCCCAACCGAATACCCTGGCTGCAGTCAGTCCGCTTTCGTTATTATACGATTATAAAAATACCAATACCGTACACCGTTTTATCGGAAATGCACAAATTGATTATAAGATCCACGGTTTCGAAGATTTAAGAGCCAATCTGAATTTAGGGATGGACATCACCTCTACTGACGGGAAAAAAGGACCCAGAGTAGGATCCATGCAAGCTCATAAAGACACCGAAAATCCCGGTATCGGCCAGTACGAAAAATATACGAACTTCCGCCGCAACCACTTGCTGGAATTTTATCTGAATTACAACAAAGAAATCGGAGCTCACCATATCGATGTGATGGCCGGTTACTCCTGGCAGCATTTCTACTCTTCCGACCATTCGGTAAATTATTTCAATATCACGAACGAACAGAAAGGGGACGATTACAACTATCCGTTCAATCGCACCGAACACTATCTGCTTTCGTTCTTCGGACGTATCAACTACAGTCTGTTCGGGAAATACTTACTGACCTTCACCTTGAGGGATGACGCTTCCTCCCGCTTCTCCAAAGATAACCGCTGGGGTCTCTTCCCTTCCGTTGCCGTGGCCTGGAACCTGGCTCAGGAAGATTTTATCCAGAACTTACAATTCATCTCGACAGCCAAAGTGCGTTTCGGCTGGGGTAAAACCGGACAACAGGAAATCAACTCCGGCGATTATCCCTACCTGGCCCGTTACGTTCTGTCCACCAATCAATACGGCCAATACAACATGGGAGACGGAGGCTATGTATATAACTTAACCCCCCAGGCTTACGATCCGAATATCAAATGGGAAACCACAGAAACCTATAACCTGGGTATCGATCTGGGATTCTTCAACAACCGCATTACGGGAAGCGTGGATTTGTACAAACGCAAAACTTCCGACCTTTTGAATACGGTAGCTGTTCCCATGGGTTCCAATTTCTCCAACAAAGTACTGACCAACATCGGTAACATGGAAAACAAAGGGATCGAAATCACCATGAATTTCATCCCTGTGCAGACGCCCGACTGGAATCTAAGCATCGGTTTGAACGGAACCTTCCAGAAAATAAAATTCACCAAACTGACGGCCAGCGACGATCCGAACTATTACGAAGGCGTAAACGGCATTACGATGGGAACCGGAGGTTATCTGCAACGCCATATGGTCGGATACGCCCCTTATACCTTCTATTGCTACCAACAAGCTTACGATCACGAGGGGAAACCCATTCAAAACGCATTGGTAGACCGGGATAAAGACGGCGTCATCACTTCCGCCGACCGGTATATGACCAACAAACATCCGAATCCCGACTTCTTCTACGGAGTAAACCTCAAACTCTCCTATAAAAACTGGGATTTCGGCTTTAACGGACACGGTGCCGTAGGTAATTGGATGTTCAACGATTTTCATTCTTCCAATTCCACGGCTAACCTGGACTTCCAGTCCAACAGCCTGTCCAACTATGCCACCTATGTGAAAGAAACCGGTTTCAGAGAAGCCAACAGAACCGAACAATGGTATTCCGACATGTTCCTGGAAAACGCCAGTTTCTTCCGGCTGGACGATGTCAATTTGGGTTATACCTTCCGTAATATCGCCGGCCGCGACGGATTCAATATCCGCATTGCCGGAGGGGTACAAAATGTTTTCGTCATAACGGACTACAGCGGTATGGATCCGGAAGCTACCGGAATTGCAGGGATCGACAATAACATCTGGCCGCGTCCGAGGACTTATTCCCTGCGTCTGAATATCAATTTTTAATGTAAAAGGATAACAGAATTATGAAAAAAAGATATATCTCCATTTTGGTAACGGCAGGAATATTATCCTTCAATTCCTGTATCAGCGACCTGGATACTCTGCCTCTGAACGACGCGGACCAAACCTCCGAAAGTGCTTATACCACCCCGGAAAGTTATTTGGAAGGATTGGCGAAAGTATACTTCAATTTTGCAAACACTTCCGACCTGACCGTAGAAGATGCCGGAGCTTCCGAACTGGTACGGGCATTCTGGACCCTGCAGGAAGTATCCTGCGATGCCTGCAAAAGTGCCTGGGCAAACGACAGCTGGGTAAACGACATCAACAACAATACCTGGAGCGATGCAGACAATGCTGCTACCTATGCCGTATATGCACGTACGATTCACGCCATCACTTATGTGAATGAATATTTGCGTCAAACCACCGACGGACGGTTGGCCGACCGGGGAATAGACGATGCGCTGAAAACCAAGATACACAGCTATCGGGCCGAAGCCCGCTTTCTGAGAGCTTATTTTTACTGGATGGCTATGGATGTATTCGGCGATGTGCCGTTTATTACCGAAGACAGTCCGCTGGGCGCTTTCTTCCCCGCACAAAAAAGCCGGAAAGAAATATTCGAATACATCGAAAGCGAACTGAAAGACCTGACCAAACCCGAAGCCCTGATGCCGGCTGCCCGGTCCAATTACCCCAGAGCCGATATCGGCGCCGTTTGGGGATTGTTGGCACGCTTATACCTGAACGCAGAAGTATATACCGGTACTCCCCATTGGGCGGACGCTAAAACGGCCTGTGAGGAAGTTTTCAAATTAGGTTACGATCTGGCCCCCAACTATGCCGATCTTTTCCGCGGAGACAACGGACAAAATCCGGACGCTCGTCAGGAACTTATTTTCACCGTAGATTACGACGCTTTGAAAACCCAGTCTTACGGAGGAACTTCTTACCTGGGATTGAGCGCTTTCGCTCCGGAAGATAAGAGCGCCAACATGGGTTACAGCGTGGACGGCTGGAAAGGAAACCGCGTGCCTTACGAATATGCCAAAACCTATTTCGACGTCTCCAATCCCGATTACGAAAGCGGAAGCTATACCTGCCAGGATAAACGGGGACAGTTTTTTTACATCAAAGGACGTACGCAGGATATGAGCGATATTTCCGATTTTTTCAGCGGATGGTCGTTCTTCAAATACAACAACCTGCCCCACGATAAAGATGCCGAGTCCTATACCGGTACCGACGCTTATGCCAACATCGATTTCCCCGCTATCCGTTTGGGAGAGATCTACCTGATCTATGCCGAAGCCGTGATGAATATGGGAAATAATTCCGATGCTACCGCATTGGGATATCTGAATAAACTACGTTCCAGAGCAGGAGTAGGAACCATCGGAAGTTATAACGAAGATTACCTGATTGCCGAACGTGCCCGGGAACTGATGTGGGAAGGCCACAGACGTACCGACCTGATCCGCTTCGGAAAATTCACTTCCGGTACTTTCTTGTGGAAATACAAAGGAGGTAGCTACGACGGGCAAAGCATTCCGGATTATAAGAAGATCTTCGCCATCCCCATTTCCGAACTGGCTGCCAATCCGGAATTGAAACAGAACCCCGGTTATTCAGGTAAATAACGCATTTAAAATTTAAAGACCATGAAATTTATCAATTACATATTATCGGTTATCGTAGGTCTGATGACTTTCAGCAGTTGTGACGACCTGGACAAAACCACCGCTTACGCCCCGGATTCAGATCAGATTGTCGCTCCGGTTCTGAGCAATCCCGGAAATATATATATTACGGACGACAACAAAGAAGAAGAAGTGACGTTTCACTGGACTGCCGCCAATTTCGGCTACCAGGCAGAAGTTTCTTATACGCTGTATGCTTCGTACAACGGAGGAGAACGGGTCACTCTTTTCGAAAACATTACCGACTTGAATTATTCGTCTACCAAAGACGCTTTTAATGTTAAACTCTGCAGTTCCGTTGAAGACGGAGGTATGGGAATCCCCGAATACGAAACCGTAGCTCTGGAACTATCTATCGGTGCCACCGTCGGGTCCGGTTTCCCTACCGTTTATTCCGCAGAACCGCTGACCGTAAACGTTACGACGGCAAAAGCCGTCGTGGAAACGAAAAAACTGTATGTGCCCGGATCTCATCAGGGTTGGGCTCCTTCTAACGCCCAGGTGGTTTTGGAAGAAATGAAGGGTACCGATATTTATACCGGTTACATCGATCTGATCACAGCCGACGGTAGCGATGCCGAATTCAAATTTACCAGCGAGCCCAGTTGGGACGGTACAAATTACGGCGGTTCGTTAGACGCTCTGGATAATGACGGCGGAGCCGGGAACTTGAAAACCCCTTCCGGTTTCTACCAAGCTACGGTAGACATACCCAATATGAAAGCTACTCTCTTACTGCTGGAAAAAGTAGGTCTGATGGGTACCTTCAATAACTGGGATGATAAGAACGAACTCTTTATGACCTATGATCCCGCAACGAAAACCTATAGCGCCACTGCAACATTCGAAGCCGACGGGGAATTTAAAATCCGGTTTAACAGCAATTGGGATCTGGCTTTAGGCGGAGATATCGAAGAATTAGCATCGGGTTCCGTACCGAATCTGAAAGTAGGAGAGGCGGGTACGTACTTGATTACGTATTATTACAATACCGAAAAATTCAAATATTGCCTGCGCCTCGAAAAACAATAATCACTAGTAATAATCTCCTGGAGGAGCTATTTCCGACTCTTCCAGGAAATTTAAAACCGATTTATTATGAAATATATAAAATATCTATTGGCTTTTGCGGCCTCCGTTTTATTGGCCGCCTGTTCCGACGACCCGGAAGAGTTTCGGCTCACTTCGGACATTGCGCCGGTACTGAAAGAACATGCCGTGGTTCTGATTTCTCCCAAATCCAAAGTAGAAAATGTCACCTTTACCTGGGCTCCCGCCCGTACGATGGGCCAGGAAGCTGTCAACTACGTACTCTACGGTCAATACGGAGAGAAAGGGGCGGTAACGATAGGTCAGACCGCCGGAGCGGCATTGACGCTGACCAAAGAAGATTTTAATACTGCCGTTATAAATGCCGGCGCTCCCGAAAGTGAAATGTTCGAAATGAACTTTTACCTGGAAGCCCATTACGGAAGTACAGTCCTGACTTCCAATACGATTAAAGTGAAAATTCAAAGTCAGGGTGATCTGATTGAACCGGAATTCAGTAACCTGAGCGAAGGCCAGGCAGTCAATCTGAGCGCCGCCACCTGGGATGAAGAACTGGAATTCTCCTGGGAAGCAGCCCGACTGGAAGTCGGAGCTGAAATCGAATACCACCTTTACGCTTACTATGCGGCTCCATCCACCGCTTCCGTTAACGACATTCCGGAAGGAGCGATCGAAATCGCCCGGACAACGGAAACCTCGGTTAGCATGAATCAGGAAACCTTCAATGAATGGATCGTAAAAGCCGGAGCGCCGGAAAATCAACAAAGCACCATTACCTTGTATGTAGTGGCTTTCTCCAAGGAAATTCCGGAAGGAATCGAATCGCCCAGCGTGAAGATCGCCGTAACCACCTACTCCGTCAATTATCCGGAAAAATTATATGTAGCAGGTTCTCACCAAAATTGGGATCCGGCAAAAGCGCCGACCATGCCGATGGGCCCGGTTAAAGGTATATACGAATGTTTCGTCGATCTGAGGACCGCTGACGGAAGCAATGTCGATTTTAAATTTACCAGTCAACCGGGCTGGGACGGCCTCAACCTCGGTGCATTCGATCCCGTTGTTCCGGAAACGGATGCGGACGGGAACCTGACTGTAGCTCCTTACGAACTCAATACGGACGGGGGAGCCGGTAATCTCCAACTCCCGAGCGGAATATACCGCCTCCAGGTGAATTACAAAACCAAAACATTTACGGCGGTCAAAGTAGACAGAGTCGGAATGATCGGAGATGCGACTCCTACAGGCTGGGACGGCGACACCGAAATGACCTACGACCCGGTTGCCAATACCTGGACCGTAACCCTGGACATGATTTCCGCTAAAGAATACAAATTCCGGTTGAACAACAACTGGACCTATGCTATAGGAAATAACGGACAATTTGAAAACGGAGGGAACTACGTCTTCACGAAAGACAACGGAAATTATAAAATCGTTCTGAAAACGGGAGTATTCCCCTATGAAGTAAAAATCATCAGTACCGCATTTGCCGAAAACATCTACCTCCCCGGAAGCCATCAAGGTTGGGATCCGGCCTCCGCTCCCGCACTGGCCGGTGACGGCGAAGGCAATTACGAAGGTTTCGTTATGCTGAAAGACAAAGACGGGAATGCCAATTGTGAATTTAAATTCAATCCGGAGAAAGGCTGGAATGAAAAAGACTTCGGAGGAGCGGAGGTAGTTTTCGATCCCGCTACCGGAATCGGAAGTGCCGAAGTGGGAGGTTCCGCCAATCTTTCCGTACCTTCGGGATATTACTACATACAACTCAATCTCTCCGGACAACAAGTAAAATTGACGTCCATCGAGAAGGTCGGATTAATCGGTGCTTTTAACAATTGGGAGGGAGATGCCGAGTTTGCTTACCATGAAACCGATCAAACCTGGTACCTGGATAACCTTTCCTTACCCGCCGGCGGAGACGGTTTCAAAGTGCGTTTCAACGGGAAGTGGGATCTGAGCTTAGGGGGCGATCCGAATAATTTGACGACCGAGAACGGAGCGAACATGACCGTTTCCGAAGCCGGGAACTACGATTTGCGGCTGAATATAGCGACCATTCCCTATCGTTTGACTATTATAAAAAAATAAAACAGAAATAACGTATGTAAATCAGCCACTACAGGGTTCGGCTCTGTAGTGGCTTTTACTGAAAATCGTCCAAACCTATGTTAAAACACACCCTCCTTTACCTCTTGTGGAGTTTACTCCTTCTTTTCACTTCCTGTGGCAAAGACGACAATAAACTTCCCCCGGTCGACCCCGACGAGCTCCCGGTCACCAACCTGATCATGCCCTCCGAAACAGCCGTTTATAAACCGGGGCAAAATGTCTCCATTACAGGCAACGGTTTTACAGCCGAAAGCATTATCGCTTTCCGCTCCGTGGCCGATACGGGAGAGTATGTGGAAGCCCGGAATATAGTCCCCACCGCTTATAATATTACCTTTACTACTCCCACCGTTTACAACGTCCAGAAAGTATACCTGCAACAAAGCGGTAAACGGTGGGAGCTCGGGAAAATGACCTTCGAAGAACCTCCTTTCGAACCGGTCGATCCGGACCAGATGACATCGATCTCCCAATACACCCCCCGCAGTTGGGACGGGGACAAACGAGGCGGCGTATTCTATGAAATCTTCGTCCGTTCATTCGCTGACAGTGACGGAGACGGCATAGGGGACCTCAAAGGTATCACGGCCAAATTGGATTACCTGGACGATATGGGAGTCGCCGGCATCTGGCTCACCCCCATCAACCCCAGTTCCTCTTACCACGGCTACGACGTAACGGATTATACCTCCGTCAATCCGGAATTCGGGACCCTGGCCGATTTCGAGGAATTGGTAAACAAAGCTCATGCTCTAAATATCAAAGTGATCCTGGACTTTGTCATCAACCATACTTCCAAAAACCACCCCTGGTTTACAGATGCTTGTAGCAGTCTCAACAGCCCTTACCGCAACTATTTTCTCTTCTCGGAGAATCCGCAAGCCGATATTCAGGCCGGAAAAATTCCGATGACGAAAACCTATGAATCCGGACAGTGGCATCCTGTACCAAACGGCACTTCCGGTTATCAGTATATGGGGATGTTTTCCGATTGGATGCCCGAATTGAATTACGGGAGCGCCGATCAGTGCGAAAACTCCGAAGCTTTCCAAGCCATTTGTGCGGCCGGACGTTTTTGGCTGGAAAAAGGGGTGGACGGCTTCAGACTGGATGCCGTAAAACACATTTATCAGGATGAAAGATCGGATGAAAACCCCACTTTCCTGAAAAAATTCTATGCGGAACTATCCAAAACAAAATCCGATCTCTATATGGTGGGAGAGATGTTATCCGAACACCATGACGTCGCCCCTTATTACGCAGGCCTCCCTGCTTTGTTCGACTTCAGTAGTTGGTACCGGCTTCAATACGCCATTCAAAACAGCCATGCCAAATGGTTCCCCAAAGACATGATCGAATACCAGCAGGAATATGCTTCTTATCGGAAAGAGTATATCGATGCGACGAAACTTTCGAATCATGACGAAGACCGCACCCGCTCGGTTTTAGGCGGTAGTAGCAGCGAAAGTCTGGAAAGAGCTAAAATGGCTGCAGCCGTACTACTGACCTCCGACGGAAGCCCTTACCTCTACTACGGAGAAGAAATCGGAATGTTCGGAACAAAAGCCAACGGCGATGAAAATGTACGGGACCCGATGCTGTGGGATACAAAAGCGAAAGATCGGTATCGCACCACCTGGCGGACCTCTACTTTCTCGACGGAAGCCAAAATCGGAACCGTAGCCCAGCAGGCAGAAAAAGTAAACTCAATTTACAATATTTACCGGTATTTCATGAAATTACGAAATACTTACCCGGCACTGGCCAGCGGTACCCTGTCTTTACCCGAAAATTTCAACGACGCTGACGACAGCGATAAAAATTTTATGGTGTTTTACCGGCAATCGGGAAACGAAAAATTACTGATCATCCACAACGTGTCCAATTCGGTAAAGGTATATTCACTGCACAAAGCCATCAAACAACCGATAGGAGATACAAAAGGAACCTTACTGAAAAAGATAAACGATTCCCAGTACAGCATTTATATGCCGGCTTACTCCTCCATCATCATCGAAATGTAACGGCCGGAAGCTTAACATCCCAGGGATAAGCCATTGAAAAAACAAATCTGCTTATTCCCTGGGATGTTTCCCATCCGATTACCCATTCGATAGCCATGCTCAGGCCGGAAGCCACCCGAACCAGCATACCTTTCCTACAGGCGGAATTCCTTTCTACATTTTCACCCAAACTCGGTATTCGGCCGGTTTCAATACGATAGAGGGAGAAATTTTTACCGCTTTTCCGGTAAATATATCATTATACGTGCCTGTCAGGGGAACTTTCAATTTAAACGTAGCCGCTTTCCGGCTCAGGTTCAGCAATACCACCAGTTCATTGTCCCCTTTCGACCGGATAAATGCAAAAATCTGTTCCGGTTTATCCGTTTCTACAATTTTCATTTCCCCCGCGTGTATTCCGGCCCATAGAGCGGGATTCTGATGTTTCAGCTGATCCAGTTGGGTATAGAAAGCGGTGAGTTTCTTATCGTCTGCCCAGTGGATTTCATCCTTTTCAAAAAATTCCAACCGGTGATTTAATCCCACTTCCTGTCCGCTGTATATCAAAGGCATACCGGGCACGGTATAGGTCAGAACGGCAAAAGTTTTCTGTAAATCCCCGAACCGTTCGTTAATGGTCCCGTTCCAGGAATTTTCATCGTGATTGGTAAGGAAATTCATCAATATCGTCCGGGGAGCATACATCGTATCCACTTTATGAAAATAAGCCGGCAAACTGGCAGCCGTTTTATTTCCGGCAGCGATGTCGTTCATGGTGTGCAGCAAATCCCACGCATAACAAGCGTCAAAAGCTCCTTCCGTCAATTCGGGTTCCCAGGCTTCCGCCAACATAAAAACCGGTTTAATACTATCCAAAGCCATCCGGGCTTCTTTCCAGAAACCGGTAGGGACCATGGCGGCTACATCACAACGGTATCCATCGATCCCCGCTTCCCGAACCCAATATTTCATACTTTCGATCATATACTGTCTCAATCCGGGTTGTTCGTAATTTAAGTCGGCAACATCGGTCCAATCGGCCACGGGGGTAACGACCGAGTCATTCACCCGGGTATACCATTCTTCATGTTCCACCAGTAACCAGTTGTCCCAGCCCGTATGATTGGCCACCCAATCCAGGATCACCTTGAAACCCATTTCATGGGCTTTCTGTACCAATGTTTTAAAATCTTCCATCGTACCGAATTCCGGGTTCACCTTTTGATAATCCTGAACGGCATAATAACTTCCTAATGTTCCTTTTTTCTTTTTCTGAGAAATGGGCTGAATCGGCATAAACCACAGGATATCCGCACCCAGTTCTTTCAAACGGGGCAAATGAGCGGCAAAAGCGTTGAAAGTCCCTTCCGGGGTATACTGACGCACATTGACCTCATAGATAACGGCGTCTTTGGCCCAGGGAACCACTTCCGGCGTACGGAAAACAGCAGCTGGCGGGACGACGACCTCCTTATTTTCTTTCTTTTTGCTTTTACAGCCGGTAAAAGCGATTCCAAGAATCATACAGCATAAAAAAAATTTTCTCATTGTTTGTATTATTTGGTGATTTCAGGCTATACGAGTAAACTTTTGATAAAGTTTATGTTTTAATTGTAAATTATTTCCACCCCATCAGCCGGGACATCGGCAATCAGCTTGGAATTGTCATAACTGAAACGCCCTCCGAAAAGGGACTTGAAGTCTTTTTTCCGGTTCCTTTGGGGTAAATCCAACTTGAGGGTAACCTCTTCATTTCCCTTGTTAAAGATAACGATAACGTCTTCACCGAAATAAGAACGCAGGTAAGCGTAAATTTTATCTTCCACCCGGAGCGGAATAAAATCCCCGTACATCAGAGCCATACTCTCCCGGCGGAAATTATTCAGCAGAGCAGTTTTTTCCCGGACCATCCGTTCTTCCTCGCTCAAGCGGTCGAAACGCATCATCCTTCGGTTGTCCGGATCGTTCCCGCCGGTCATCCCGATCTCATCCCCGTAATAAATGACGGGAATTCCCGGTATGGTACTGTTGAAAGCGATCAACTGTATCAACTTATCATAGGCCCCCTTATCAGAAGGTTTCCGTTCTCCGATTTTACGAGTCCAACCGGCGGCTTTACTGTCTTCACTGAAACTGAGATCTCCGGCAGCATAGGAAATAAATCTCGCCCGGTCCTGGTTTCCGGAAATATAAGCCATCAGGTTATGAACGCCATAAAAATGGAAACTTTGTTCCAGCGAACTGTTCAGGCGTTGAAACCCTACCTCCGGACGGGCGAATACCGCTACAGCATCGTCATATACATTAAAATCGAACTGTCCGTCCATCTGCCCGGAACCGATATAGGAAGCGATCAGCTCCCGGCTCCCGTATGTTTCTCCCACCTGATAAATCGTGATGTCTTCCGGAAGCATCACCTCTTTTTTCAATTTATAAGTCAGCGTTCTCCAGAATATTTCCGGAATATGCTTGGTAGCATCGTGCCGGAAACCGTCCAGTTGATATTCTTTTATCCAGAACAAAGCCGAATCGGTCATGGGCTCATACACCTCTTTCCGTTCCAGATCCAGGGTCGGCAGAAAAGTATCGAACCAGGTAGTCAACCGGTGCTCGTCCCAACGTTCGGTATTTAAAGTTCCGTCCGGTAAATGCAAATCGGTGGCCCAGTCCTTGTGTTGCTTGTACAAGGGATGCTCTTCGTGTACATGATTCGCTACGTAATCCAGAATCACATTGATATTCCGCTGATGCGCTTCCGCAATCAGCTCCCGGAGTTCCTCCGGCGTTCCGAAACGATAATCGATTTGAGAAGAAGATACCGGCCAGTAACCGTGATAAGCCGAAAATTTCGTTTTTGGGTTTTTCCACAAGCCGTACGCTCCTTCCGGATTCTGAGTGATCGGAGAAAGCCAGATCGTATTGATCCCTAACGAATCGAAATACCCCTCCCGCAACTTCTGGGTGACTCCGGCAATGTCCCCACCCATATAATCGGCAAGAGGAAGCACCTCCGGAGAATTCAGGGGATGGTTGTTATCCCGTAAAGAATCTTTAAACCGATCCACCATTAAAAAATAAAGAGTAGAAGCCCGTTTGTCAAACCGGTCCAGCAATTTCGCATCGGTAATCACCTTTCCATACTCTAGAGGGATAAAAATATCGTTGGAAACTCCGTACGAATTGATGGCCCACACCCGCAATTCCGTCCTTTTCCGCTGCGAAGCCGCAGCCGGGATGACGATACCTACCCCATCCGAAGTACGAACAAGATAAGGTTTCTCCAAACGCTGGTTTTGCAAATAAACCAACCATTCTTCCACCGGATTCTGATGGGTCAGGAAAACGGTATCCTGGTGAAGAGAGGCCGTAAAAATGAGCGGGGCTTTCTCACTCTCATCCTCCACTTTCAGTAAAGAATTGAAACCTCCCAGGTTATTATCCGCCTTTATTTTATTTCCAGGATCCAATTTCTTCACTCCGTCCACTACCAACAAATACTGATAATCGCCGGGAGCCAGATACAGGGTGGTTTCCCACCGGCCGTCCTTATATTCCAGACCCGTTTGCTCCGGATTCCAGGCATTCATATCCCCCGCCAATTGCACTTTTTTATATTTTTTCCCTTTCGGATCGAAAGAATAGGGGACGGCTTTTTTTACACTCTTCAGTACCGGTATATCGTAATAGTACCCTTCATATTTCAATCGGAGATTCTCCGCCGGCTTCAACTTCCCTTCGGGAATCAGCACCATTTCTTTTTTGTCTTCACTGACCTTCACCTTCAGTTGAGGAGGGGGAAGGATTTTCTCGATCCGTTCCGGATAAAGAAAATAATCGGTCAGATTTACTTTCGTCGTATCGGGATTCAAACGGATAGGCGTAGCTAAATCATAAATCGCCGGATGTTCCGGGAGCCGGACTTCTTTATTACCACAAGCCGGCAGCAAGAATGCAAATGCGGTTATCATCGCTAATCGGATCATACATTTATTTTTAAGAATACGGTTTTGTTTTTACCTAAAGTGCTTATTGTCAAAGATAACATTTCATACAGAAAATTACAAAATAATTTTCTCCTTTCTCATTCGGTTTGCCCGGCTGAACGGGTGCTTTCACGTATGACCAAACGAGTTTTTACCAATTTTGTTACCGTTAGGGAGCTTTCTTTTTCCGACATTCTTTTCAAAAGCATTTCGGCCGCTATTTTTCCGATCTCCTCCGGTTTCTGTTCTACGGCAGTCAATTCCGGCACCGTATAAACTGACCGGTCCCCTCCGGAAAAGGCGCATACAGAAACTTCGTCCGGTACCCGGCAACCCAATCGGTTTAAAGCCTGTAAAATCCCCGCTCCCACTCCCGCATTGACGGCAAAAAAAGCATCCGGACCAAATAACTTTTTTACCCGGTAGGTTTGTTCTACGGCCTCTTTCCGGTTTTCACACGGAATAATCCATTTTTCATCGACTTTCAACCGGTGGTCCTGTAAAGCCTGAATATAACCTGCCCGGCGTTTTTGAGCGAATTGCAGATACTGATCCCCGGCAAAATGCATAATTCTGCGGCAACCCGATCGGATCAAATAAGAAACAGCCTCATACGCTCCATGGAAGTCATCCGTAACGACCCGGTCTGTATCCAAATCTCCCGCAATCCGATCGAAAAAAACCAAAGGCATTCCCTCTTCAGACAACTTCCGGAAATGTTGCGTATCCCGGGTAGAGCGGGACAGAGAAACCAAAACCCCTTCTACTCCTCCCCGTTCTATTCTCCTGCAAATTTCCGCTTCCCTTCGGTAATCCTCCCGGGATTGATAGACAGCCAACTGATAACCGTTCCGGAAAAACACCTCTTCCAATACGCTCACGACAGCCGAAAAAAAAGGATGAGCCAAATCAGGCACAATCCCGGCAACCAAATGCGATTTTTTAATCCGTAAACTCAAAGCGACGGCATCGGGCTCATAATGCAATTCTTCGGCCAACTGCCGCACCCGTTGCCGGGTATTTTCACTGATATCGGGATGATTTCTTAAAGCCCGGGATACCGTAGAGGAAGCCAGACCGAGCTTCTCCGCCAAATCTTTTAATCTCACCTGCATAACCGTCCCGTCCTCCTCCTGCGGTATTTTCCCGTTTTATAAATATCCTGATCTATCGTCTGAAAAACGGAATAATTTGAAATTTGTTTCAACCCATTATTTTCTTTCAGTATTCAGAAATCGATTTCGGTCTATTTTCATCTTAAAAGGAGTTACTTCGGAACAATATCCCCGGTAATAAAGTAGTTTTAGCCGTATTTAAGCCGTGCGCGGAACGCATAGCGCTTGCGATTTTCCGGAAACCGGAATCTTGTCCCGGACTTCCTCTGTATGTGTGACACTCTTTAACGACAGCTAACATGAATAATCATCTTCCCTCCGACCTCATATCTCTGAGTTTTCTCAGCTATGCCGCTATCCCCTTTAAAGCGCATATCGATGCCGAGGAACTCTGTATCGATTGGGGGAACGGAAACACCTACGAAAATCATACCGCCCAAGCGGACACGAAACTCTCTTATCTTTTCCCGGCAGAAGGACTGCAACAGATCACGATCAGCGGAAAGAACATTTCCTACCTGGAGATTTCCGGAATGTGCATAACTGATTTACGTTTACTCCGTTGTCCGCACCTGGAATATCTGGACTGTTCAGGAAATGAAATTTCCCTTTTGGACCTTTCCGCTTGTCCGGTTCTGGAGGAGCTCCATTGTAATTCCAACAACCTGACGGAACTGCATCTGCGGAATCATCCGGCCCTAACCGAACTGCAAGCTTCCTACAACCAACTACAGCGTTTAATCCTGGAAAATTGTCCGGGGGTACATACCCTCCATTGTACTCATAACCGGCTGGAAAAAATCGATGTATCCGGTTGCCCGGAAATCTGCCACATCAACGTCAGCCATAATTTTCTGGAAAGCGGGGCACTGGACTGCTTGTTTCAAACGCTCCCGGTCAAGGAAGAAAGCGACTTCGCTACTGTACGCTATTTCGAAAATCCCGGTTTTCAGGAATGTCGGGGTAAGCTATTCCGAAGTAAAAAGTGGCATTAGTACCGGACGTTTAATAATATTTACGTAAAAAAAATAAACAATGTAATTAATTGTCTCCGTATACAGCATAAAATCAGACTGAAAAGCGAACTGCTGTACTTTTCAGCATATCTATTTTATGTAAAACCGGACAATTATGAAACAAAACAAACGAACTAAAACGCTTTTCTTTTTTATGCTGTTTTTCCTAGGCTATACCGCATTCGGATATGCCCAGGAAATAAATATTCAGGGGAAAGTAACCGACGCGTCGACGGGAGAGCCTTTACCGGGCGTAAGTATCCTCATTAAAGGCACGTTGAGCGGAGTAGCCACGGATATAGACGGGAACTATACCCTGAAAGCCAAACCGGGCGACGTTCTGGAGTTTACCTACCTCGGTTATAAACCGAAAAGCATTACAGTGACCGATCAGCATACGCTGAATGTACAATTGGAGGAAGATTTGCAGCAACTGCAGGAAGTTGTGGTCATCGGTTACGGGCAAGTCCGGAAAAACGATGCGACCGGTTCTGTGATGGCGATAAATGCCGGAGACTTCAATCCCGGCGTCATGTCCTCTCCCCAGGATTTGCTGATCGGTAAAACCCCGGGCGTTCAGATTACGACGGCCGGAGGCGCCCCCGGTGACGGAGCGACCATCCGGATCCGGGGCGGTTCTTCTATGAGAGCCAGTAACGACCCGCTGATCGTCGTGGACGGCGTGCCCCTCGACAATACCGGAATAGCCGGAATGAGAAATCCCTTAAACTCCATCAATCCTGCCGACATCGAAACTTTCACCATATTGAAAGACGCTTCCTCCACCGCCATCTACGGAGCCCGGGCTTCTAACGGAGTGATACTTATTACGACGAAAAAAGGGAAAAAAGGACAACCTTTCCGGGTCAACTATTCCGGGCAAATCAGTATAGGCTGGAAAGAAGGAAAAATCGATGTAATGAATGCCGACGAATTCCGGGAAGCCGTCCGGAAACAATTCGCAGGCAACCCCAGTGTCATCGATAATATGGGCACGGCCCATACCGACTGGCAGGACGAAATTTACCGCATTGCCGTCAGCAACGACCATACCCTCGATTTTTCCGGTTTTAAATACGACACCCCTTTCCGTTTTTCTCTGGGATATACCAATCAACAGGGCGTGTTAAAAACCACCAATCTGAGACGTTTGACCGGCGCTCTGAACCTGAATCCCAGTTTTTTTGACGATTTCCTGAAAATCAATTTAAGCGCTAAAGGGATGTACATCAAAAATAACTTCGGTAATACCGCTTCTATAGGCGAAGCCGTTTTATTCGACCCTACCCGGCCGGTAAAAGACGGCAACGAAAGATACGGAGGATATTTTACCTGGACTCAGACCACTACCGGTAACCCGAATCCCATTGCAACCACAAATCCCGTCGCTCATCTGGAACAGCATAGCGATAAAGGAGACGTAAAGCGCTTTATCGGCAATATCCAATTCGATTACCGCCTGCATTTTTTACCCGACTTACGCGCTAATCTCAACCTGGCCTACGATTATTCCAAAAGCGACGGCAAAGTGATAGAACCCGAGGATGCCGCCTGGACCTATGATGAAAAACACGGTAGCGGATACCACAAAAAATACAACGAAAAAAAACACAACGAACTGCTGGAATTCTATTTGAATTATAATAAAAAGATAGACGATATCTACAGCGTGATCGACGTGGTCGCCGGATATTCCTGGCAACACTTTAAAAGAAGCAGTTCTTCCTACGCCACGAATACCAACCGGACATATGTGCTCGAAGACAACGAAAGCGCTTCTGAAAACTACTTGTTATCGTTTTTCGGAAGATTAAACTATACTTTCAAAGATAAATACCTGCTCACCCTGACCGTGCGCGGCGACGGTTCTTCCCGCTTCGCCAAAAGCCAACGCTGGGGCACCTTCCCTTCTCTGGCCCTCGCCTGGAGAATCGATCAGGAAGATTTCATGGACCGGTTCGAAAACCTGTCTTCCCTGAAACTGAGGCTTGGTTACGGTATAACCGGACAGCAAGATATTATCGGCAACGACTACCCCTATCAGTCCAATTACACCATCAGCAACGACAAAGCACAGTATCAGTTCGGCAATGATTTCGTATATACACTCCGCCCCAACGGATATGATGCCAACATAAAATGGGAAGAAACCACTACCTGGAACGTTGCTCTGGACTTCGGTTTCTACAACAACCGGATTAACGGTTCCATCGATTATTATTACCGGAAAACCAAAGACCTCCTCAACGAGATTCCTATCGCCGCAGGCTCCAACCTGACCAACAAAATCGTTACCAACGTAGGAGACCTGTCGAACCAGGGTTTCGAATTTTCCCTCAACACCGTTCCCGTCACTACTGATAAATGGCATTGGGAACTCAATGTCAACCTCTCTTACAACAAAAACAAAATCCTGAAACTTATCCGGAACAAAGACCCGAATTATAAAGGAGTGCCTACGGGAGATATTGCGGGAGGAACCGGAAGCAAGATTCAGATTCATAGCGAAGGACATGAATCCAACGCTTTCTATGTTTACCGGCAAGTATACGACAAACACGGCAAACCCCTGGAAGGCGTTTATGCCGATCTCAATCACGACGGAATAATCAATCAACTCGACCTCTACCGTTACAAAGGTCCCGCTCCGAAATGGCTGGCCGGATTTTCATCCTACCTCACCTATAAAAACTGGGACCTGAATATCGCCGGACGGTTCAGTTTCGGAAACTATGTGTACAATAACGTCGAATCCAACGGAGCTCTATACACCCGGCTTTACGATAACACCGGCTTTTATTCCAATATACCGAATTCCATCTCCAAAACCCAGTTTCAGGAAGCTCAGTACTTTTCGGATTATTACGTACGAAACGCTTCTTTTATGAAACTCGACAATATTTCCATAGGTTATAACTTCAAAAAACTATGGAACAACCGTCTGGATCTGCGGGTATATGCCATTATGCAAAACGTATTTACCATCACCCGCTATAAAGGACTGGATCCCGAAATATTCAATGGGATAGACAACAATCTCTATCCTCGTCCCCGTACCGTACTGCTGGGAGTCAACCTCGGCTTTTAAGCCTAACGCCTGAACACATTTACCGTAATCCTGTAAATTAAAACCTATGAAAACATACATACCGCACTTCAAATTCCCGACCTGCTTCCTCTGGCTGTTACTGGCCGTCGGAGCCACTTCCTGCGTCGGCGACCTGAACACCAAACCCATAGACAAAAATATCATCACCGGTTCGGATGTATACAAAGATCCGGCCGCTTACCGGCAAACCCTGGCTAAAATTTATGCCGTTTTCGCCCTCAGCGGACAAATCGGTCCCGACGGAAATCCGGACCTCGCGACCAACGACGAAGGAACGTCCAACTACTTGCGCCAACTGTGGAACCTCCAGGAATTGACGACCGACGAGGCCATCTGTGCCTGGGGAAATGCCGGATTACCCGACCTGCACAACCAACATTGGTCGGCCGCCAACGATTATATCACCATTACCTATGAACGCATCTTTTATGTCATCTCCATTGCCAATGAATTTTTGCGGGAAACCACGGATAACAAACTGAACAGCCGTGGAGTAAGCGAAGAACTCCGCCAACAAATCGGTTATTACCGGGCAGAAGCCCGCCTGCTTCGGGCCCTTTCTTATTACTATGCCCTGGATTTATACGGAAACGTACCTTTCGTAGACGAGCAAAAAGGAGTAGGGACCTACAATCCCCAACAAATCGCACGGGCCGATCTCTTCCTCTGGCTGGAAAAAGAATTGAAAGACCTCGCCCCCCTGTTGAAAGAACCCCGAACCAACGAATATGCCCGCGCAGATCAGGCCGCAGCCTGGACCATTCTGGCCAAAATGTACCTGAACGCCGAAATATATACCGGAACAGCCCGGTATTCGGAAGCCATTACCTACTGCAATAAAATCATCCCCCATTATCAGCTGGATGACAATTACCGCCACCTGTTTATGGCCGATAACCATACCGCCCGGGGTATTATTTTTCCGATCGCATTCGACGGCCAACATACCCAAACTTACGGGGGAACGACTTTCCTCATCATGGCTTCCCTGGGAGGAGACAGTATTGTTCCCCAGGATTACGGCGTCAGCGGAGGATGGGCCGGCAACCGGGCTACAGCAGAATTCATGGCCAAATTCGATCCCGGCGATCAACGGGCCTGCTTTTATACCAAAGGACAAACCAGCATCGAGGTTAACCTGCAGTCTGATTTTAAACAAGGAGTCATCGTTACCAAATTCACCAATATGACATCCAATGGACAAACCGGTTCTAATCTGAATTTTGTCGATACGGACTTCCCCTTATTCCGCCTGGCGGACATCTACCTGATGTATGCGGAAGCCTTATTGAGAGGAGGAACAGGCGGTAGCCTGACGATAGCCCTCGGATATATAAACGATCTGCGTCGCAGAGCATACGGAAACGAATCGGGAAAAATCTCCGCTTCCGACCTGACCCTCGATTTTATTCTCGAAGAAAGAGCCCGGGAACTTTACTGGGAAGGCTACAGACGGACGGACCTGATCCGTTACAAAAGATTTAGCGAAACTTCTTATACCTGGCCCTGGAAAGGAGGCACCAAAGAAGGACGCAGCATCAGCCCTATCTACGACCTGTTTCCTCTTCCTTCTTCCGATCTGGGAGCAAATCCGAATTTGAAACAAAATCAGGGATATTGATTTCTCATCCCTGGAAAAAGAAAATAAAAAAATAAATTATGAAACTAAAATATCCGATATTCATTACTTTCCTGTTTTTCGCCCTCTACGCCTGCGAAACAGATAACAAAAAATATTTCGCCGGAGACTTTGCGGCTCCGGAGATAGAAAGCCCCGCCTCGGGCAGCCGGGTGTTGCTGACCGAAGCTACCGCTGCCGACCTGTTGACCGTAAGCTGGGACAGCGCCCGGTTCGGATTCCCTGCAGCCCTCACCTATACGGTACAAATTGCTAAAGCAGGAACCTATTTCGAATCGGCAGTAAAAATTGCAGAAACCAAAGAATCCCGGGCAGAGATCGATTACGCCACTCTCAACAACAGCGTCCTCATCGCCGGTCTGGTGCCGGAAACCCCGACTCCGGTCGAATTAAGGGTAAGCGCCAACATCAACACTCATATCGAAACTCTTTATTCCGAGCCGGTTACCATCACCGTAACCGCCTATAACGTAGCGGTAGTCTACCCCATTTTATTTGTGCCCGGCAGTTATCAGGGATGGAATCCAGGCGACTCCGCTACGATCGTCACTTCTCCCAAAGCCGATGAAATATACGAAGGTTATTTCTATTTTCCGGCCAATACGGAATTCAAATTCACCGGACAACCGGCCTGGGATCCCCTCAACTGGGGAGAAGGAGGAAACGGGAAACTTCAGGAAAAAGCGGGAAATATCCGGGTAAACCAAGCCGGCTATTACAAAGTGGTCGCCAATATCCGGCAACTTACCTACACCCTTATCCCCGTTAGCTGGCAGGTAGAAGGAAGCGCCGTTCCCGGAAATTCGCAACCCTTGACCTATAATGAAAACGACCGGACCCTGGAAATTACCGCTCATTTCAATGCCGGAGGCTTGGTTTTCAAAGAAAAAGGAGCAGGCAACCGGGTACTTGGAATCTATTTCGGCCATCAACTTACCGACGACGGTACCGAAATCCTCATTCCTCAGAGCGGTACCTATACCCTTACCCTGGACTTGAAAAAATATCCATATACCTTCTCTTTAAAAAACTAACCTTTTCCCATCTCCGATCCCCGAGCGTTTTTTGGGTATATTCCCGAAAAACGCTCTTTTCGGTTCGCTTTTTCTTCCTTACCTTTTATTTTTTATTTTAAAATATATAACTTTGCGCCTCAATATTTTAACGACATAAAAAATACAATATGGGAAGAGCGTTCGAATACCGCAAAGCACGAAAACTGAAAAGATGGGGCAATATGGCCCGTACATTCACCAGAATTGGAAAAGAAATCGATATAGCTGTCAAAGCCGGCGGACCCGACCCCGCTAACAATACCCGTCTGCGCATCCTTATACAGAATGCGAAAGCCGAAAACATGCCCAAGGAAAATGTGGAACGCGCCATTAAACGGGCCGTTTCCAAAGATACTTCCGATTACAAAGAGGTGGTGTACGAAGGGTATGCTCCTTACGGAATCGCTATTGTAGTAGAAGCTGCGACGGATAATCATACCCGTACCGTAGCTAATGTACGCCACGCTTTCACTAAATTCGGAGGTTCCCTGGGAACGACAGGATCTTTGGATTTCTTATTCGACCGGAAATGCGTCTTTAAAATCAATAAACCGGAAAATTTCGATATCGAAGAATTCGAACTGGAAATGATCGATTACGGGGCTGACGAAATCTTCGAAGATGAAGAGAACAAAATCAACATTTACGGAGCATTCGACGCTTACGGGAATATCCAGAAATACCTGGAAGAAAACAAATACGACATCGTAAGCGGAGAATTTACCCGCATTCCCCTAGATACAAAAGAGCTGACCCCCGAACAACGGGCCGAAGTAGATAAGATCCTGGATAAACTGGAAGAAGACGAGGACGTAAGCAACGTTTATCACAACATCAAAGAGGATTAAGGGAATTATTTCTTGCAGAATTGAAAATATAATTGCATATTTGCACCCGCAAAAGGCCGGCATGGCCAACGCACTCAAACGATGACTCCGTAGCTCAGCTGGTAGAGCAATTGACTCTTAATCAATGGGCCGTGGGTTCGAGTCCCACCGGGGTCACTCTTTGAAAATCAAGAGGTTATGTACGAAATCATAACCTCTTATTTTTTACTGTCTGCTTATCTATTTCACGAGAGTGTGTGTACAAGGTAGGCACCGATAGGATTCCCCACTTTGGGGATTTTCCTGGTTTCTTCCTCTTCCTCAACTATTCCCTTTTATCGGTTATTTCCGCCTTACAGGGTATGCTGAACCAGAACGTGCTTCCTTTTCCCAGTTCGGAATCCACCCCGATTTCACCTTTTAACCGGTTTATGATCATCTGACAGATGGATAATCCCAAACCGGTTCCTTGTACAAAAGAATCGAATTTGGTAAATCGCTCGAAAACATGCGGAAGATTTTCCGGAGCAATACCCTTGCCGGTATCCGTCACATAAAACCGCAACCCCTTTTCCAGATACTGAAAACCCATCCGGATACTTCCTTCAGAGGTAAATTTACAGGCATTACTCAAGAAATTGGAGATCACCTGTGTCAAGCGGTTTTTCTCGGAGTAAATCCGGCAATTGTATTCGGGAAGCTCACAAATCAAACGAACCCCCTTTGGCAGCCTCAGTTGGTAAATTTGTTCCAAAGTAGAAAAAAGGGCAAAGACATCAATCTGCGAATAGACAAACTCCAATTGTCCGGCTTCTATCTTCGACAAATCCAGAATATCGCTGATCAATCTCAGTAACAACTCGTTATTGGTCTCTATAATCTGACAGAACTCCTTTTTTTCTTCCGGATCCCCGGAATGAGCGATGAGATTGGAAAAACCCACAATAGCATTGAGGGGAGTGCGAATCTCGTGACTCATATTGGCCAGAAAAGCTGTTTTCAGACGATTCGACTCTTCCGCCTTATCCCTCAGCAAGACCAACTCCTCCATAATCATTTTCCACTCGGTGATATCTCTTCTCAGCCCAGTAATCTGCACCACCTGTCCTTTGGCATCCCACTTAAAGGCTACGGCATGAACGTCGGCCCAACGATACTCGTCGGTTCCGGGCCTCCTTACCCGCAATTGAATATTCAAAGCTCCCGAATTCCTTTCTGCGATTTCCCGCATCGCTTCCTGCAGGTAAGCTACATCATCGGGATGAACTAAAGCTATAAAATCCTTCCGGCTCATCTCCCGATGCAGAAAAGAATCTTCGTTCGGGGAAGAAAATACACAGCGGGTGACGTCGTAATCCCATTGAATAATTCCATTGGATTTTATAACCAATTCGGTTTTAAATTTGCTTTCCTGAAATTCCCGCTGTTTTGCCAGTTCTTCGGTAATGTCTTTTTCGGTTCCCACTATCTGTACGATCTCCCCGGTTTTCGGCGAGCGTATGCCTGCCGCATGCGTTTCAAAAAAAGCATACTTCCCCCGTTTTAAAAAACACAATATTTCTTTCTTTTTTTCACATTTCCCGCTCGTCAAGTCTTCCATCAACCGCTCGTATTTTTCCCGGTAATCCGGGTGACAGATCCGGTAACCGGTTTCATAAGACAATCCTTTTTCCGCCACCGTATCCCGGTACAAAGAAGTAAAAAAACGTTTTTCTACGTCATACAGCCAGACGGACAAAGAACCGGCAGCCAGAGCGATGGAAAGCTCGTTCCGGATATTTTCCAGTTCGATTTCTTTTTTACGGATATCGGTCGTATCCACCAAAGCCGTGACGACATACCCTAATCCGTCGTTACTCTGCACCCGGGTCTTGGTTATTATTCCGGTGCGGACCATTCCCTGTCCTTCATCCCGAATCGTGCGTTCAAAGGCAAGAGGCTTGTCGCTCTGCAAAACGGCCTCGTCTTCCCGACGATAAGCAGCTGCCCGAGGATCTCCCGCTTCAAAATCGTTTTTACCTAACAAAAATCCGGTTTCTCCTCCGTAAAACTCTGCAGCTTTCGCATTGTAGTAAATATACCGGAATTGATTGGAAACATCTTTCACGAACACTCCGATGGGTAAATTTTCGATGATGGATTGCAGAAAATTTTTCCATTTGATCACTTCCTTTTCTGCCGTAATGCGGGGAGTGGCGTCCCGGGTAAAACAAATCACTTTGTCATTGTCGAAAGCAATCGTTTTCGCCTCTGCGTAAAAACGCTTTTTTTCATGCCGGACTTCATAACTGAAAACAGACGAACGACCTGTTTCCATAGTTTTCGCCACTTGTTCTCCGATCCTACCACAGGCTTGCTGAAATACCGGATGCACCTTTCCGATTTCAACCAGATTTTTTCCTATAATTTCTTCGGGGCGGATAAACAACAACACCTCTTCCAAAGGATGGATAATTTCGCTGATCCGCCGATCGTGGTCAAAAACGATCGCCATATCGGGCATCGATTCCAGCAGATATTTCATCCGGCTGTTCGCCTCCTTGTAATCCTGTACCTTACGCCTGCGATAAAAATAAATGGCAAGTAAAACCGAACCTATAAACAAGGAAAGCATACCGGCAAAGGTAATTTCCACAGGATAGCGTTCGAATAAAGTCGGGTCCGTATTGTGCCATACTACCTCTTCCGGTAGACGGGAAGCATCCAGTCCCGCCCGCGTAAAGGTTTTATAATTCAGATGCAAACGGGGAAGAGAAGGCGTAACGGAAAAAGCCGGCAATTTTTCTATACTTTGAGTCAGCACCCGGTACGTCAGACCGGCAAGGTCCTTTCCGAGCTCCTCCCCCGAAACAAAATATCCCCCCAGGTAGGTCTCATTAGAGAAATCCTGATCCATAATCTGATACAAAAACCTATCGGGATACCGCAACAATTCATTATGTAACATAGAATAAGCGTGGCGGTATCGATTTACATCGGTATACCAACCCATAGTTAAAATGGCATAACTTTTATCGGCCCGGGTGATCGTATCCACTAAATCGGCAGTAGTGTAACGGCTGCCGGGAATGTAGTGCAGTTTCAGATGATGATTTTGCTGAAAATACTTTTTCAAATACGACTCCACAAAACCATGGTGGTAACGGTCATCGTAACATACAATAATATTTCTCACCTCCGGTTGCAATTTCCGAATCCATTCTAAATTTTCTTCCAGATAATCGGCCAGGTAATAACCGGTGACTTTAAAATCTCCGACACTTTGACTAATGGGAATAAGTTCTTCAAGAGATTTCAGGCGGGTATTCTCTCCTTGCTCGTAATTGACGAAACTCGTTTTGACACAGCCTAAAACGACCGGTATATTTTTCCAATCTTTCCGGCAACATCTCCGGTAAGCAGCCCAGGCTTCTTCTCCGATAATGACGACGGCCCGCGGTTTACCGTAGACACCGAATAAAGAACGTAACCAAAGTGTCCATTCCCGAAAAGAGGGGACGGATTCGCTATCCATATACTCTACCGCTACATGAACATCCATACGGTTTCCCAACTCTCTTAAGAAAGAAGCCACCAAGTGATTACCTGTTTCTTTTAAAGGAGAATATGAATTGATAATCAAAACATTATCATTCCTGTATTTAAATCCGGCCGCCTCTAAACTCATCCACATACCCCACAGGAAAAATAGGGCAAACCGACAATATCTTTTACTCATTTCCAATGAATCTCAGTTGCAATTGAACTTTTTCAAAAAATTTACACAATTGAACAAAGATACATATATTATATACAATTTCACATTTTTGTAAAGAAATTTAGGATATTCGCTAGAAAAAAGATCCGTTTTTCTCAAAGTCCGGCTTTTTTCAGGGCCTGCAGTAAAGAAGCGGGAGTAAACGGTTTGGTGAGATAATCCGTAAACCCACTCTCGAGAATCCGTTTTTTGTCTTCACTGAACGCAAAGGCCGTAACGGCAATAATAGGAACGGAGGCGGACATTTGACGGATAGCGGCAGTAGCTTCATAGCCGTCGACTTCCGGCATCTTGATATCCATCAATATTCCCTGAGGTTGATGACTCTGAAACATCTCTATCGCTTCCCTACCGTTCCAGGCATGAATCAGATGGTATTTCTTCTCTAAAAAAATTCGGAATAATTTGTAATTATCCTTTACGTCTTCGGCAATCAGTAAAGTCACCTTCCGGTCCGGAGAATCGTCTATTTGCCGGGCCTCTTTTTCCGCCAAGGGCAAGCCGGTTTCCGCTTCTTTTTCCGGAGGATTTATAAAAGGCAAAGTAAACCAAAAATCGGAACCTTTCCCGGGTTCTGACTGCACACCAATCTCCCCTCCTAGTTTCTGTATGATCATCCGGCAAATAGCCAGCCCTAGCCCCGTTCCCGTTTTAAAACTGTCTAACTTGACAAAACGATGGAAAATTTCCTGTTGCTTTTCATAGGGGATTCCCTGTCCTGTATCTTTTACATAAAAATACACACCTTCTGTCCGGACTTCGTATCCGAAAACAATTTCTCCTCCAGCGGTAAATTTAATGGCATTATTGACCAAATTGGACATTACCTGCATCAAGCGGTTCTTTTCCGTATACAGCGTACAACTTTCTTTTCCCGGTTCAAACCGGATCGTCAGCCCGTTGTTTTTCCCCAGTTTGTGCCTGGAAATCTGTTCCAAATCCTGAAGCAAGTGATTGATATTTACCTGCGAATAGACAAATTCAAATGTATTGGCCTCTATCTTCGACAGGTCCAGAATATCGTTAATCAATTGCAACAACAACTCACTATTATTTTTAATGACTTCTATATACTTCTCTTTCTCAGCCTCGTCTTCCACCAGAGTAAGCAATTCGCTGAATCCTAAAATGGCGTTCAAGGGCGTACGGATTTCATGACTCATGTTCGCCAGAAAAGCCGACTTTAATTTATCGGACTTTTCCGCCTCTTCCTTAGCTTGCTTCAATTCCCGGTCGGCCTGTTTTCGTAAAGTAATATCTTCGATCTTGAGAATCACCCCCAACAAGTTTCCCGTTTCGTTCTTCACCGGTATGGCCGTTACATCCATGACACTACCGTTCGGAAACAGTTCCTCTTTCTTTTCCGTCTGACCGGATTGTAAGACCTTTTCCACAATACAATTTTCGCAAGGGTCTTCCCGCTCCACTCCGTACAAAGTTTTAAAACAGATATAGCCGGGTTTATATCCTCCGACAACAGGATAATGAATTAAAGCGTTCCGATTCTCCCACTGCACCCGAAAATGGGTATCCAGAAAAATGAATCCCAGGTTGGAATTATTCAATATCAACTGGTTTAACTCGTTGATGCGTTCAATCTCTTTTTTTGCCTGTCTCAAAGCGATCTCCGCCTCTTTATTTTCGGTAATCCTCCGGATGGTTCCGATCACCCGTATCACCTCTCCCTGCAGATTCAAGGATTCTATCGCCCCATGCACTTCATAATAATCCGCAAATTTCCCGTCCTGGCCGAACCGGACCTCGAAATAGACTTTGGCGGACCGTTTGCTTTTCAGATCTTCCAGAAGCCGCTTTATCTCATCTTGCTCTTCCGGATGTACACAGGAAAGCATCTTTTCCCGGGATATCCATTCCTCCTCAAAATCGAAACCTTTGTGAATCCGTTTAAAATCGTCGATATGAATACGGATTTTATCCGCTAGGATATCCCAGCTCCAGGGAGCGATATCCCCGGCATCGAAAGCCAAATGCAGTTGCCGGTTGGCATCTTTCCAGGCCTCCTGTACATCCACCAGGTCCGTAACATCCCAACGGGTAACCAATATCCAGCGACAAAACTCATGGGATATCACATTTTTCGTCACCACCGAAGCATGTTCTTTCCCGTCGGGTGTTATGAAAACTTCCTGCCGCCGATAAGGTTTTCCGTCCTGAAGGACCGCACGATCCACTTCCCGGTGTTTTTTCCCTCTTTCCTCCCCGTAAATCTCGATATCCGTCTTTCCTAACACCTCCTCGCTTTTAAAACCCGCCTGAATATCACATTCTTTATTCCAGTAAATGTATTTAAAATCTGCATCCGCATCTTTTAGCATCACCGGAATGGGCAAATGGTCCAAAATAGATTTAAGCACAGCCTCGTTTTGCTGAACGGCATTTTCAGACAGCTTCCGGTTTGTAATATCCCGAATAAAACAAGCGACCCGGTCTTCCAGTATCTGAATAAAACGGGACTCCAAATACCTTCTGCCTTCCGCAAGCTCCCGCACATATTCCATCTCATAAACATCTCCTTCACACCCGGCTTTCGTCACCCCGTATGCCATCTGCCGGCCGAGTTCCGCCTCCAAATATTGCCGGATGTCCTGGCCCACCCATTTTTCCGGATTAGCCCCGAAATCCTTTTCATTCGCGTTGTACACCCGGAGCAAATCCAACGATTTATCCAGTATCAGCACCATATCGGGGATCGCACGCAGGATGCCTTCGTAAATTTTATCGGCATGCGGGGAAAGTATCCGGATAAATGAAAATCTTTTCCGGAAACCGCCGATATACAAACCTATACCCGTTACAAGAATCAATCCGATAACAATTCCCCACATAATTTATTTTTATACCTCACAACAAATATAAACATTTAATTGAGATTGATCAACTCGTAACAAACAATTTCAAGGCCTAATACAGTACATTTCCCAATTTAAACATGGGCATATACATAGCAATGAGCACGAGAGCTACCAGGATACCCACCAATAACACCAACAAGGGCTCCGCCAGATTCCCCAATTGTTTCAATTTATAGTCCAATTCTTCGGTCAACTCCTCGGACTGTCGTTTGAACATTTCTCCCAAGCGGTTGGTTTCTTCTCCGACTTGTAAAAGAGCAACCAATTTCCGATTGTAGATAAGCGGATACCGGGCTAATTCTCCAGCAAAAGACTTTCCCTCACACAATCCCCTGCCCACTTCCCTAAAGGATTTCCGGTAAGGATAAAACAAAATAATTTCCTCCAACAAGCCGAGCGCCTTTAACAAAGGAACACCCGATCCGTATAATAAATAAAGCAAACGACAAATCCGGACCTCATAACTTTTCCGCAAGATTGCGCCTATGCGAGGGATCCTCAAACAAAAACCCGAAACAGTGCGTTGAAAAAATTCGGTTTTTCCGTAAAAGGCATAGCTTATTGCCACGATGCCCGTTAAAACTCCCAGGCCGGCTAAATAAAAAGGAAAATCCGCTGAAAAACGAATCACCCCCCGGGTAATTCCAGGCAATTCCTTACCCATTCGCAGATAGACCTGCTCAAACATGGGAACGATCACGGTCAGCATAAAAATCATCACCGCGAAAGTCATCCCCAATACAATCAACGGGTAGCTTAAAGCGCCCGACACCATCCTCCGTTGCGCCCGGCGCTTCCGGTAATAGTCTGCCAAAAAACCCAGACAGGAAGCTAATTGTCCCGTCTCTTCGCCGATACGTATGACCCCATAATCCAAACTCGAAAATTTATCCGTATCTTTCATCCCTTCCCACAACGCCTTCCCCGCCGCCACCGCCTCATACAGCCGGTCATACAAACCACGGACTTTTCCGTTTGCTTCTCCTTCCGTCAATAGAGCGAAAGAACGGCTGAAACTCAAGCCGGATTGCAGCAAGGACTGAAGTTCAGAAAAAAAAGATTCCTTCTGTACAGCCGGAATCTTTTGGTAATCAAAAAATCGTTTCATCTTTTTTTCATATATATTCCGAAATGTAAAAACACCTCTTGCCGGTTTACCCCGACCCGGAGATGCAGGGAATCCCGACGATGCAGCCAGGTCTTCACCCGGCGAAAAAGGGTATCCCGGCTCTGCCGTTTTACAACGATCAATAAGGAATCCTTTATTTCCGCCTCCGCATACCGATACCCGTGCTTGTAAAAAACCGCACCCGAAGAAGCGGAGCCGATACTATCACTTACCCAAAATAACTTTTCTAACCGGCTGTACCCTTCAAACAGTTCCCGTCCAGCCCCAGAACGCGACCGATACTCCGCTGTATATTTCTGAACCAACTCCGTTCCTTCGAACAGCACCAACAAAAGAATGCCGGAAATCAAAATGACCACCAGCACTTCCACCAGAGTGGAAGCAACCAGAAATTTAATCCTCATTTTTTAAAACCAGAAAACGATAAGTGATTTGTCCTCCGTTCTTCTTCAAAACCGCCTTCAGGGTCAATACCGAAACCGCAGCATTATATTCCCTCCACTCTATTTCCATCCTTCCCCAACCGAAAATTTCCGATTTTCCCCCTTCCCGCATTTTCCCCTGAATTTCCCGGGATTTCACCCGACGCATATCGTTTTCAGCCGCCACCTCCTCCGTCAGGTCTCCCCCCCTTAAAGACAAACGGGTCAAGGTATCCAAAGTGATACCGAATAGGATCAGCATAATAACCGAAGCAACCAGGACTTCAGCCAAAGTCTCCGCTCTGAATTTTTCTTTCAATAAAGCCATGCGATGAATTTCCGCCGGTAAGGTCCCTCTAACCACAAGGGATAAGCGACCTGCTTACCGGCAGTCAGATGTACATCATACAATAATTCCGGATAATACCCCGAAGACGTCACATAATAACAATCCCGCAACCAGGTACTGCCCCGGACATATCCCTGCAAAGCGGCATTTCCGTCTACATATAGTAAACCTTCTACCTCTGAAGTCTTTCCGGAATGATAGTGCATACTCCATTCTCCCGCAGGTTCCTCCGGAATCTCTAAGATAACATACCCTTTTACCGAACAATTTTCCCCCATCCGTACCATAGAACGGTGGGTCCGGCCTTGTACGTAAATCCCCGAGGGATATTCCAACCTCACTCCTTCTTCCAGGATCACCGAATCCCGGGCAAACACCTGAACCTTTCCCCGGAATCCTTTTCCGAATTTCACCGAAGGGGCCAGGAGTAGTACATCTTCCAAATGACAACTCCGGTCTATTTCCACTTTTTCCCCGGCATATAGGACGACATTCCCCTTCCGGTACAGGAAACACGCCTCCTTTTCGATTTCCACATACCGGGTTTTTTCCCAGAAACTCCAGGTCAAGGAATCGGTATTATTCCCCGCTTCATTCCCCGGAATCTCCCCGGGATAAAATTTGTCCCCGCTTTTGGGGAATTGCGGCGCACTGGGTTCCGTTCCGGACGAATCCGGTAAATTTCCTCCGAAGAAGACCGGGCCGACCTGTACAGGCACAACCCCGCTCCGGGGCAAATGAGTTTTTCCCCGGATGTCCGTATTGCCACCCAACAACACAGGCCGCCCCCGGTCGCTATACCAGAACACCGTTCGATAAAAACTTTCCACCTGCTTTCCCGCCATACGGACCTGACGAAACGCCTCTCCCTTCCCGGCAGACAGGCGGACGATTTCATACAATCCCCACGGACCTGTCAGGACTTCCACTTCCGAATCCTCTTCTTCCGGAAACAATCTGTGAATCCCACGGCTAGCAAGGCTATCGGTACAATAAAGTACGAAAGCCGACTCTAGATGATCGTATTGACGACGTTCATAGCCATAACGGGCATATTCCAAACGTCCCTGATCCCACAAAGCAAGGATCATGCATATTCCCAACAACAGCAAAGTGCCTACGATCAGAACGATTGCCAATACCGCAGCTGGGAAAGTGCCCTTACTCCGCATATAAAACATAAGTAGAAGAAGCCTGGAAAACAACGACCGAATCTCCCCCCGATGCTCCGATCCGAAAACCGTCGACCAGCTCTCCCTTCCGGACCAAACGCAATTCTCCCGGCTCTTGGAAAATCAAATATGCTTCCTGTCCCTTTCGGATTTTTCCCTTATAGATAAAACCGGGTGCTTTTTCCGGAACCGGAAGAAAATCTGCCTGCCGTTTACCTTTAGTGTCCTGCGCCGGCTTCTCTTTTAAAAAAGGATCTCTATAATCCAATTTTAACTTTCTCTTTTCCGGTAAAGAATGCTTATTTGTGGGTACAGAGGTTTCAGCTAAACGAAACCCCTTGCCGGTAAACGAAACGAACTTATAAATAATCACAGCCCAGACGACACAAGCGGCGATAACCAGCACCCCCGTCCATACGGTTTGTTTCTCTGTTTTCATTCCTCTTTATCCCTTTTTTCTAACTGTTGGAGGATTACGCTCATTCTCACCTCCTCTTTCGGTGACCCGGCTTCCCGCCATAAGCCGAAGTTCACGGAAACGACCCGGTAAGCTTCCGCATTTTCCTCGATCCGGTTTAAAACGTTCAACAAAGGAACATAAGCTCCGGACAAAATTAATTCCCCTGCATACCATTCCCACCTTCCTTCTCCTCTAATCAGCAAAGGAACGAACCGTACTACTTTTACTCCTTCTTTTTCAAGTGGCTTCCCGAATTTATCCAGTAAACGCCCGTTGCTGATCCAAGCTTCATTTTCTCCCGCCGAGGGGAAAACTTCCGGTTTCTTCCCTATGTTTTCTTCTTTCAGCCGCTTTTCCACTTCCACACATTTTCTCCACAATTTATAAGTAGGATACACCCCTTTCCCACACAACACCCCCGATACAATGAACAATAAAATGAGTTTTACCTTTCCGTTCACGGTATTAATTCTATTTCGAACTGAAAATTTGCACTTTCTTTTTTTTGATCCAAAGCCGTCAGACAAACTTGCCGGAACTCTTTCAACCCAGCCAGACGACGGACAAACAAAACCACTTCCCCGGTATTCCCGGCCCTTCCGCGGACAATTACCCCTTGCTTGCGGAATTCCAAAGGCTTTCCCTTCTCCGGTTTACCTTTCAAAGGAGAAAATTCCAGCTCAGTCAACACCATCCCTTCGGGAACATTTCCGCCAATTTCATCCGCTATTCCGGCAAAATATTTTTGTTTCGGGCCATACACCTCCCGAAACAACTCCAGGTTTTTTTTCGTCTCTCCTCTTTCAGTTTCCACCGATTTCATTTTTATATCCCATTCCTGCTGACGGGAATCATACCGTTCCCTCAAACGGGAATGAATCGACAAATTTCCCACCAATAAAACCAATATTCCGACCGAAAACGGTAACAACCACCGGCGGAAAAGCAAGGCTGCCAAAAGCTCTCCTCCCGGTCCGTTTTTCCACAAACAGCCCGGTCCGTTATTTTTAGCAAACCAATCGGCCACCATCCCATCCGGAATTTCTTTTTTCCCCAGACCCACCCAAACTACCGGAATTCCGTTTTCCCGGAACACAGTCATCAACTCTTCCTGTCGTTGCTTCCGCATAAAAACGATCTCCGGCGTTTTTCCCTCCGGTTTTCTTTCTTGCCAAAACAATTCCGGATTCTCCTTAATTCTGCGAATCCCGCTGTCATTTTCCTGCACCACACTTTTGCTAACAATCCCGTTTCCGGTCAGTATCACCATAAAAGGCAAACTTTTTACTTTTTTCGTCAAGTTCCGGTAATCGATGCCGGATTGCTTTTCTACGCAACCGACCCCTTCCCTGCCGGCAAAACGAAACCGGTAAAAATCTGCCCGCATTCCTTCCGTTTCCAGAAAAACGTGTAAAACTCCCAATTGCCGGAACAACGGGAATCCTCTATGGCTTAACATCATCTTTACGAAATAAAATCGGATTTTCAACTAGCGGAGAATCTATTCCGCTTCCAGAAGTCAGGTGCTCCCGACATCATCAAAATATCGGCTCGGCCAAAAACGAGCGGGAAATAAGTTAAGCTGGTAAAAGAGAATGAAATCGGGAGGGACTAACTAAAAAATCATCACAAACGTCCTTTTATTAAACCTCTTTCCCCCACTTTCTTACAAAAATGTAACTTCTATCAGAGTCCTCCTCTGCTTTTCTTAGGGGAGGACTCACACTATAAACTAATTAGTTATCTCCTCCGGCACAATCAAACTCGGAGATCCCTACATCGTCATATTTATCTCCCTTATACACTTCCACGATCTCGA
>CAJMSX010000012.1 GCA_905216195.1 uncultured bacterium | reverse complement strand
TTAGTGGGTGCATTCCTCAAATACAGGGGAACGGGCACATTTCCCGTCTGTCTCACTACCTGCATAGCCTCATTGATCGCCATGTAAGCCGAATTACTTTTCGGCGATGTAGCCAGATAAATCAGACATTCAGCCAAAGGTATCCGGGCTTCGGGCATTCCGATTTTATGCACCGCCTCAAAACAGGCATTGGCAATGAGCATCGCATTGGGATTAGCCAGTCCGATATCTTCCGAAGCGGAAATGATCAACCGGCGGGCAATAAATTTAGGGTCTTCCCCTCCCTCCAGCATCCTCGCCATATAATAAAGAGCGGCATTGGGATCACTTCCCCTTACCGATTTAATCATAGCGGAAATAATATCGTAATGCTGTTCCCCGTCCTTATCATACATCAACGGATTTTCCTGCAATTCCTTCCGTACCGTCTCGTTGTCTATCACCACGGTATCCCCGTTTTGGGCATTTACCACCAGCTCTATAATATTCAGCAACTTCCGCGCATCCCCTCCACTGAACGAAATCAGAGCTTCCTTTTCCCTGACATCGATATTTTTCTCTTTCAGGTAATAATCTTTAGCGATCGCCTTATCCACCAATTCCTCCAGATCGGCTTTTTCCTGAGCTTTCAGCACATACACCTGGCAACGGGATAAAAGAGGTGAAATCACCTCAAAGGAAGGATTTTCCGTCGTAGCTCCGATGAGTGTCACCGTTCCCTTTTCCACGGCAGCGAGCAGAGAATCCTGCTGAGCCTTGGAAAACCGATGGATTTCATCGATAAACAAAATCGGATTGGGAGTATTGAAAAAGCGCTGGCTTTCCGCTTTCTGGATCACCTCCCTCACATCCTTTACCCCCGAGCTTACCGCACTTAGAATATAAAAGGGGCGTTTCAACTGTTCCGCAATAATCATGGCCAGTGTCGTCTTTCCCACGCCGGGGGGGCCCCATAAAATAAAAGAGGAAATCACTCCTGAATCGATCATTTTGCGCAACACCTTTCCCGGGCCCACCAAATGTTGTTGACCGATATAATCATCCAGCGTCCTTGGACGCATCCGCTCTGCTAAAGGCTTATTTTCCATACTAACTACATTCTTCTACAAAGATAGTGCAAACCGAATGCAAAGTCAAATTTATTTGGACTTTGCTAAGGTGCAGCCGATCTTATCTAAAGATAGTGCAAACCGAATGCAAAGTCAAATTTATTTGAACTTTGCTAAGGTGAAGCCGATCTTATCCAAAGATAGGAATAAAAACTGAGAGATTGAGCAGATGAGCGCAAGAAGGTTGTAAATAAGGGATTTAGAGAAAAAGAGGTTGCGATGACGAAGCCAAGTGAAACCGCTAAAAAGCCAACTGAAACCGGAGTTACGTTACTATCCCGTTACTCTTTTCAAAATGGCGACAGAGGTTTTAAGAGGCTTTCAACACGCTGAATTACAAGTCCGATTCGGAGGATTCCGATTGCAAATGTAGCAGGAATTTCGGTTTTCGGGCTGCGCACCGCGAAAAAAGTCGGTTTTGGGTGCGATTGCGCTGATTCGCTGCACATTGCGTATCGACGAACGGCTCTACAAGAAATAATTTCGAACACTAAAAAATTGTAGAGTTATGAGATCGACATTCAAAGTTTTATTCTATCTGAAACGCAACGCCCCGAAGAAGAACGGGCTTGTTCCGGTGATGTGCCGGATTACGGTAAACGGCAAAATCGCACAGTTCAGTTGCAAGCTGGACGTGGAGGAAAAATCGTAGAACGTGGAGTTAGGCCGTGTGTCTGGTCGCAGCGTCGTGGCGCAGGAGGCGAACCGTATGCTGGATAAAATCCGCGTGGGTATCAACCAAGCCTACCAGAAGATCGCCGACCGGGACAACTATGTAACCGCCGAGAAAGTACGCAACGCCTATCTGGGTTTGGGCATGAACCACGAAACGCTGCTGGCGGTATTCCGGCAGCATAACGAGGATTACGAGAAGCAGGTGGGCAAGCTCAAAAGCCTGCGCAGCTATTGGAAATACTGCACCGTGTATAACCACCTTGCGGAGTTTATCGAAAAGCGGTACAAGGTCAGTGACATTGCCCTACGTGAGCTTGCTCCGGCGTTCATCACCGACTTCGAGCTGTTCCTCAAAACCGAAAAGAACCATTGCAACAATACGGTCTGGTCGTATATGATGCCTTTCCGGAAAATCATTTACATGGCCGTTAATAACGGACTGTTGCAGCGCGATCCGTTCTTCGCGTACAGCATCACCAAAGAGGAAACGAAACGGGGCTTTCTGACCAAAGAGGAGATCAAGCTGCTGATTAACGGGACGTTCAAAAAGAAGAGTTACGAGGTGATCCGCGACCTGTTCATCTTCTGCACCTTTACGGGGTTGAGCTGGACGGATATGGCGAACCTGACCAGAGCGAACCTGCAAACCTTTTTCGACGGTCACCTGTGGATTATCACCAACCGCCAAAAGACGGGTACGGAATCGAATATCCGGTTGCTGGAGGTTGCCAAGCATATCATCGAGAAGTACGACGGCATGGCCGAGGGCGATAAATTGCTTCCCGTACCGTGCTATGCCAACTGCAAGAACAGCATCAAGGTAATTGCGAGAAAGTGCGGTATCGAGAAAAACGTCACGTGGCACATGAGCCGCCATACCTACGCGACGACCGTATGCCTGTCGAACGACGTGCCCATCGAAACGCTCTCGAAGATGCTCGGACACCGCAGCATCCGCACGACGCAGATTTACGCCAAAATCACGGCGGAGAAAGTGAGCCGCGATATGGAAAAACTCTCGCAGCGTATCGAGCAGATGGAGAATTTTATTTGTCAAACCATCTAAAAACGAATGTACGATGAAAAGAGATAGAATCACAATCGACGTGAACGGCGTAGCCCTGACGGGGAGCGACGTATGGATGACGGCCGAGCTGTTCGGCACGACTGCCGGAGCGGTAAATGCAGGTATCAAGGCAATCATCAAAAGCGATACGCTGCACGATTACGAGGTCTGCAAGTACGTCCGGCTGGAGAATGGGAATGGTGCGGACGTGTATAACATGGAAGTAGTGGCCTCCCTTGCGTTCCGCCTCAAAACACGGAGTGCGTCGGTACTGCGCAAATGGCTGATCCGACGGGCTACCGCCCCAACGCGGGCGGCGGCTCCGATTATCATTCAGTATAAGGAGGGATTTATCTGTTAAGAACGGCGGGCAGGCTTCGACACCTGCCCGTCGTCGTTTTAGGGAATCGCCTTGCGGTAATTCTCCGCGAGGAGTTTCTCGATGTCGGATTCCTTTTCCGTTAATGCTTTCCTTACATTGCTCGGCGTATCGCCCAAGAAACGCTTGCAGAAATTGCTGAAATGCGCCGCAGAGGAGAAGTTGAACTCATCTATAATATCCGCGAAAGGGATATAGGTTTGTGAGAGTTTGTACCGGATATGCTCCGCCCGTTTCATCATCAGCCACTTGTATGGCGACATCCCGAACTCTTTCTTAAAAACCTTGCGGAAATTGTGCAGACCGTAGCCGCACATCTCCGCCAACTTATCCGTAAACTCCGCTTTGCGGTAGTGTGTCAGTATAAGGTTTCGCAGCGGCACTTGCTCGCCCGCCATCGGGTGGAAGAAGATGCGCAACTCTTCCGCCGTATAATAACGGGTGAACACCCACATAAGTTCTTTGTGTTTGAGTTTTCAAAGGTCGGAATCGTGCGTTTCGTCCGTGATATAGGTAGTCACGGTGTCCATAAGCACCCGCATGGAGGTCGGGGCAGTCAGCTTGCAGCAATAGACTTTGGAATCCGGCAGCTTGTGCGAGTAGAGATAGGAAGGAATACATTTCTCCGCCCGGCACACCGTGTTGTTGAACTTATGCACCAGCAGGGTTACGTCGCTTAATGCCACGCCGCTGCATTCGCTCATACGGGGGATGAACATCACCTCTCCGGCGCAGAGGATTTCATCATGGAACAGCGTGCTGGTAATCTTCGCGTGTCCCGATTGACAGAAGATAAGATAGTTGATATTCGTATCGTCATTCCGCACCGTATCCCCGGCAGGGTAACTCTTCATTTCGAAGGAGCAGTCGGCCGGGAACTCGTCGCAGAACGGAGGAATTTGTCCCTTGAGCGTATCTGTAATTTGTTTTCTATTCATTGATACATTGTTATCCAGTACGAAAGGAAACTTCCCAGAATGGTATAATTCTACTTGTTTAAAATGTAATTATTAGTAAAGATAAACATGCTGCCGAGCCCTGTTTCTCTTGTCGCTGACTCGTGAACGACCGGTCGCAGACGCGAAAAACACGGGAGCGGCAGAATGTGAAATTGAAATATCTAAATCATTTTGCAGCCCAATAAACACGTCCATCATGCTGTAAATTTCTATTCAACAGTAACGATTCCGTAAGCTGGTGAACCGGTCAAATCATTCAATGAATAAGTCACACTAACGCAATCCTTCGTGGCTTTTCCATACAACAATTCCTCTTTGCTCTTCTTCTTCCACTCATTGGCTACATCGGAATTGGCTTTGTACAAGTTCTCGTCGGTATAGTTGAACGAGGTGTATACCCGGTTGTGAGACGACATGGGGCATGTGGCGTTCAAGTCGAACTCCACCTTGCCTATCTTGAAGCGGAAGAAACCTTCGGAACCGGTGGCTCCCGTATTTTTCTCCAGTAGATATAATCCGCAATAGCAGCAAATATCCTTATTGACAGCTGTTCTTTTGCCGACAATCGCCCCTTGACCACCATTGTAATCATCCACCATTAGCCCTGACAACCAGCCATGACGGCAGTAGATGCCGCTATTGCGGGATTTGGCATTGCTCTTATCTTTCCAATTGGGGATTAACAAATCCTTATCTGTATCGTTAATCACTACTCCCAAAAAGCTGCGGTTGAAAAGTATACCCGAGGTAAAGAAAGCATACAATTGAGACAGGATGGTAATAAGCTCTGTAACCCCTAAAGAAAATAAGCCGGCGGCTACCGCAAAACCTGCTGCAAAAGAAGGATTTATCACAGCAGCAATAGCAGCGGCTTCCACGACAACCATACCTGCTGCAATTGTAAGTGCAGCTACTCCTGCCTCAATAAAGATTCTTGTCACATCTTTCCAATCAAAGCGTTCGTTTTGCAGAATAGCGATCGTCATCTCGAATAAACTGTTAACTTCGTCTGTTACTTGGCTTTCCTTTGCATTTTTTACACGTTCTGCACGTTTGGGTGTCAGTAAAATATTGGGAATGTATTGCAACTGCCCGTCGGTTGCCTCTGGTGAACCGACTACGGGCAAGGTTGCCATCTTTCCGGTTACAAATTCTTCGATGTTAAAGTCAGGTGGTAATCGTAGTTCTCCTTTATCATCATTCCGTATCCATCGAGTAAGCGATGCTGTCAGCACTTTTTCATAGATAAGGCGGAATTTCTGCTGTGGTTCCAACTGAATATCACTGATGATAACATCAAGATCAATTCCCAACGATTGGCTGATAGCCAACGTTGCTTCTTTAATTCTACTATTTTCCATGATTCTCTTTATTTAAAGTTTATAATCAGGTTCATTAATCCCGTCCCTCTGCGTTGTCCTCCTTTCTTTGGCGGGACGGGGGGGTAAGTATCGTTTCATTCCGTAGCTTCCGAAAAATAAGTTTCGAACAACTTCTCCTCGTATTTTTTTTCAATACGTGCATGTTCCAGTTCTTTCGTCAATAGGTCATGCTCGCGGATGTACTTCATTATATAGTTGTTATAATACCGCACCATACGGCGGTAACGCCAATACATAAGGAGCACCCCCGCCAGCGAACAAACGGCGATTGACCAAGCGATAAGGAGTATATAATTGCTCATATCTTTCTTTTTTTAATCGTTTTATACCGCAGTTTCCGTCCACAGCCCGCTAAAAGGCGAGCACGGGACGGACAGGACGCTGGTCACTCTTAGAGCACCATAGACCAAGTTGCTCCTGAGTAGGCATATCGAGACAGAATGCCTTATTCTGACCATATTCAAAACTCGTCCAATAGGAGCCTTCAACTTTTACGCCTCCTGCTTTTTCGAGAGCATTCTGAATCGAATTAAGAGCCTTCAATTTTATTACTGCAGCATCATTCATATCCATCATAAACCATCCGCTGCTCCCTTCGGGACTTGCAACTTTATATTGTCTGGCAGTCTCTGCGGCCAATACCGCCTTATCGGGATAGGCAGCATTATAAGCCAATATTGCTTTTGTTGAAGAGTACCCTTTGAAACTATTCGATTCCGATATATCTACCTGTTCCTCTCCTCTTTCGGGCGCGTTTGTCCAATCATTTACTAACTCATTCGTATTGCTCCACGCGCAGTTGTCTGATGCATTTTGCAGAGCCAGCACCAATCCGTGCGTGCAGTTAGGATAGTCGCGCTTCAGCAGGTGGTCGTTCCGTTTGTAGCCGCCGACTTTCTCTTCGCCCACGGCGTACACCACGCCTACACACTCTTTCTGTATGGCAGCAGGCATCGTAGACGTAACATGTTCGTTCGGAATGATTGTACCGTCGCTCATGTAGAAATCTCCCACTTGGAGAACTCGTTCGGTCTCGGTTTCCTCGCCGCCGTCGACGGTGAATAAGAAATATTTGCCGGGACTATCGGCCTTGATAGTTCCTCTAAAAATACGCCTTTCGAGTGAGGAATTGTAATAGGAAGCTTCGATTCCTATGTTGGTCGTAGGATACCATTTCATAATACGACGGTATGTATTGTCGTCGGCAAGCCATGCTTTGGCATCCAGTCCGGAATAAAGGCGGTAGCTTTTCTTCGTCTCCGTGCCGTCGATGGTTTCGGAGTAGGTATATTTTGTCGTCGGCAGGCGGATAATTGCCAGCGGCATCTGATGCTCCATCGTGAAGTTGAGCACGGAACCGTCCGTGCCGTCGGTGCGCTTCGCCACCTCTCCGCGTGCCACCATCAGGTCGCTGGCGGTGTAGGCTTCGTAAGTGCTTTGGTCGGTGGCGGGCTGCCACCTCTCGATTAGGCGGGAGAAAAACCACCGGGCTTCGGCACCCTGTCCATTTGGGTTCAAGGCGTCAATATTGACTTTACCCGCCATATCGTTCTGATAAGGATAATAGGCAAGGTAGATTATTTCTCCGCCGGTGGGCGGTTGGTACGTCAGTTCCGTGCCGGCGGGCAGCGTCCAGCCCGTGCCGTCGTGGGTGAGGCAGAGGTTTTCGTGGAGGAATACTCTGCTTCCAGAGGCATTCTTCATCTCCACCACATACAGCCCTATGCAGTCGCCTTTGGTGAACTCCGTGCCGTAGCCACGCTCCACGGCGCGGGTGCCGGGGATGTTATCGTTGTCCGGCGTTTCCGCCGAGGCGTATGCGCCGTCCGTCACGGTGATGGTGAGGAGGGGCGCGGCGTTTGCCGTACCCTCGTCGGGGGACGCGGTAAAGTCGTCTTCCTTCGTGCAGGCTGCCGCCAGCATTACGAGCAGCAGCAGCGCAGCAGTGCGAAATGGGTGATTATTCAGTTTCATAACGGATCGTGTTTAATTGTTGGTACTGTCGATATTCTCGCTGCCACCCTCTTCCCAATTAGAGATGGTGGCGGGAGTGATGGTCATCGACGTATTGTTTATCTTTACATTATAGGTATAGGTGTGCCCTGCCGCCAGTTCGCGCACGTTCCCGTTGTTCGGGTTTTCCTTAAACTTGAACGTAGCGGTGTAGGTCTTGCCCCGCATAGTGAGCGTGAGCGTTTTATCGTCCTCGCTCTGTTGGGGGAAGAGGATGAGCGGGGAGGTCAGTTCGGAGGCGTTGCTGCCGGGGACGGTGAGGCCCACGCTTACTGAGGTTTCATTGACGATGGTTTCTCCGGTCAGGGTGTTGAATATGCCGCCCGTTATTATCCCACTAAGCTCGTAGGTGATGTCGTCGAGCGAAGCGACACCGGTGCCCGGCAGGAAGCGGAGCACGAAGCGGCTCATGCAATGGCAGAAGCGCAGTTGCAGGTCGGGGCTGGAGGAGCTGCCCGTGGTGGTGGCAAACAGGACGTCATACTTCGGTTGGTTTTCGGGCTTCTGGCTTTCCAATCCGCCTGTTAGAAACATTATCCAGCGGTCGTCTGCCATGTAGCTGCTTTCGGTGAAAGGATAATAGGCGGTAAAAGTCACTTCGTCTTTATCCTGAAAATAGAAGGCTTCGCCTTCGGGGGTGAACACACCGTCGCCCTCTGTGGTGACGTAGGGCATGTTGGTGAAGAGCACTGTGCCGTCCGCTTTCTTTGCGGTGATGCCGATGCGGTCGCCCGGCGCCCATGCCGTGCCCGAGGCGCGTGTGGCCATGCCGTCGATGACGGAGGTGATACGCGCCTTTACGGGCTGGTTATCTACTGTGTTTTCGTTCTCTTTTTCACATCCTGCAAAGAGGAAAGCCGTCGCCATCAGGATGGCGGACAGGCGGATTGGAGTTACTGATTTCATCATTTTGCTTGTATTTAATTATTATATGATCGATTGTTACATATTCGCGTCTATATCTTCGCCGTCGCCGTTGCCTGCCGTCCAGTCGTCAATGATTGCTCCGAACCCGGCTCCGGTAGGCGTATCCACCACCGATCCGCCCAGCGTCAGGGGCGTGCGCTTGTCGTCGTTGAATCCCGCCAAAGCCTCCGTAAGATCGCTTGTTACGATTTGCATTTCGGGATTGCCGTCTTTGTAGTGGATTTTGAGACTCAGCCCTTTAGATTCTTCCGGCATGAAGCCTAACGTCCGTATGGTGGAACTCCATTTCCCGGCATCGGGCCCGTCGGCAATCTTCGAGAAATCAAACATTAACATTATTGGAAATAAGTAAGTCTCGTTTTCCATGTCGAACTTACCGGCTATCGCATTCAAATAGCCCTTGATGCTTTCTATCCGGTCGGCGGCGTCGCCCGTGGGTTCGATCACCAGCGTCAATTCCCGCAACTGTTGCTTCATCACAGCCGTAAAGGCGTGATCGGTATCTTTTGAAATCGTCACCTCTGCGGAGTAGGAGAAGAGCCAGCCGGGATCATGCGTGTCACCGTTCATCGCATCCGCCACCGTCCCGTCGAAGCTGATATTTTCGGGCGTGTTGTAAATGAGCATGCGGTAGGTTCCCGGCGCGAAAAGGTGGTCGAGCGTGTTGGTCGAGCCGCTCACGTTGGTCGTATAGTCGCCGATGCAGACCGTATAGCTGTCGGGGGCTTGCAGTCCCTCACCGATTCCGTCCCACTCGGTAGTCAGCGTGATTTTACCGTGCTCCGGGTGCGGAGTGTTGTAAATGGGGTCTTTCACGTCGCAGGCAGCAAGAAGCGTAGCTATCGCCACTGCCCCGACAAGTTGTAGTTTTATAACTCTTTTCATATTCCTGTTTTTATATTTGTTCTACTTGTTACCTCCGATAGTCCAGACAAGCGATATTCCCGCCTGCGTCGGCCCCCAGAAGTTCTTCGTTCGGTCGCGCTCCTTGTACACCCGCACGCCGTCGGTGATGCCGAACGTGTCGTAATCGAAGCGCGTGTAGCCCAGACCGAGGTTGAAATCGACCGAGAAGCAGCGCGAGGGGTAGAGCTGGTAACCGACCGTCACGCCTGCGTTCCACATCGAGCCCTGATAGCCCGTGTCTTTCGATACGATACTGCCGATTGGGTACTTATATATATTGTACTGTCCATAACTACCCGCAGCCCCGACGTAGAACCGTTTGTCACGGAGCAGATACCACCGCACCTCCGGGTTAAGCACCCACATCTTTTGCACCTTCTCTTTTTCATTGCCCCACCACGAGAGGCTGCCGTCGAGCTTGATGCCCAGATCGCGGTTTATGCGCCACTCCACGCCGAGCGTGGGCAGCAGCAGCGCATCGTAAAGCACATTCGTCCGCACTGCAAAGCAATAGGGCTTGGCGGGCACGGCAGGTTCGGGCGCGACCTCTGCAACCGGCTCCTGCGCAGGTTGCGGTTCGGGTTCGGGCTGCGCCTTTACCTGCGGCTCCTGCGGTCGGGGTTCCTCCCGCACTGGTTCCGGTTGGCGCGGCTCCTCCTTTGCCGGAATGCGGAGCGTAACCACCACCATGTCCTTATTATTAAGGTACGCGTGTGCGTAGTTATTCGTAATGAAATCCGCCTCCGTCAGCCCTTTCGAGAGGATCAACTCCGACTTGACGCGGTTGGCGCGTACGAAAGCCGTCGTCAGGTTCTCTTTCGAGGTCGGCAGCGAGGCGCAATAGCCGTCCACATACACAGGCATTGCGCCTGCGGCGATCTCCGTGCGGTATTCCTCCACCAAAGCGTAGAGCCGCTCCAGCTCCGTTTCATTGCCTTTCAGCAGAAACATGTCATTTCCCGGAAGGAATACGAAAGTCGCTGTTTTTTCCTCTGCTGCAGGGCGGGCGGCCTGCCCGTAGGACGCTGCACAAACAGATACCGCCAGCACAAGGGTAAGTAGTGTTTTGATCATTTTGCTCATAATCGGGTTATTAAGTGATATATAATTATTGATTCTATGATTGGGATTGTATTCGACGCGGTATGTTCGTGGCCGCATCCCTCTCCGGTTTGGGGCAGGGATAACAAACAATCAGTCCGCAAAAAGGAGTTATAGCTCTTTGCGGACTGATTGAAAATAAGTATATTAACGCGCGGGTTACCGGCGGTGAGAATGTGTGTGTGTGTGTGTGTGTGTGTGTGTGTGTGTGTGTGTGTGTGTTTACACGATTTTCCGGATATTCCAAATATTCAGGGATGAAAGTGCGGGAAAAGATTTCTTTTCCGCTTGCGCCCATCCGGTCGGTTGCCCGGTAAACGCCTTCGCTTTTTATTCGACTCTGCCTGTTCATCTATTTGTCTTGCTTTTCTATTTGCAAATTTACCCAATCGGGGAATATCTCGGTAGACAAATCGACAAAATATGTGGCGACAAATCGTAATAAGGGCACTTTTTATGGTGACGAATCGTAAAATACACGACAAATCGTCTATTTTTACATTTTTTAGCTTAAAAACGAGGTCATCCGACGAAAAAAACGATATATTCGCAAAATGGATATTTTAGCAGCCTATAAAGTCGGTATTACAGTTCTTATCCCTGTTTTTTCGGCCATCACCTGCTCGGCGTTGGTGGCCCTCTCCCTGCGCGACTGCCTCTCGCAGGAGGAACGCCGCCTGAAAAAGATCATGCTGGTCTATCTTGCGCTCTCCGCTTTGGGCTGGTATATGACATTCTGCTACGAATTTCATCCGGTGCTCTTTACATGGCTCAACGTGCTGTGCCTGCTCTCTTACGTGCTGCCCTCGATCTTTTTCTACCGCATCGTCCGCTACCTTACCCGTCTGGGAGAGGCGGAACGGTTTTCGCCGCAGCACTACCTATTGCCGGGACTGCTTGCGGGGGTGCTGTTCGTCTGGTCGCTGTTCGTGCCGATGGATGTGCAGATCGGGATCGTCGAGGGCAAGGCGCAGGTCTTTCCCGCAGGGTACGAAGCGTTCGCGCGTTTCTTTACCCTCAAGCCTCTTTTGCGCATGATTTTCGGAATGGCCTATTATATACTGACGATTGCCTTGCTGGTACGTTACTATCACCGCACAAACGGGAAACAAGCCCCCGGACGGCAAACCGCCCGGTGGGTGGTGTTTCTGGTGGGTATCTCCATCGCCTCGCTGCTCTCGTCGCTGTTGCCTACGTTTATGCCCCGCGCAACGATCCTGCATTCGTTTTGGACGATCCTCGCTGCCGGGGCGATGGCCTTTCAGCACGTCTTGCTCTCGTACCACATCATCCGCCGCAAGTATCGGCTGTATGTCTTGCCCGACAACGACGCCCGGCAAGGTGCGGTTCCAATAATAGCGGCTGCACCGCAAATGCAACCGGAAGCCACCGATAGCCCGGAATCCAAACCCCTGCGCAGGCATCACAGCGGCAAATTGAGCCGCGTTCGTTTGGAGGCTTATTTCCGCCATGAAAAGCCGTGGCTCGATCCGGCGTGCAAAATCGCCGATCTGGTCGAGGTGTTCGATGTGAACCGCACCGCGCTGTCGAGTTTTATCAACCGCACCTACGGCATGAATTTCAACCGCTATCTGAACCGCTGGCGGCTCCGCGAACTCGACCGCCTGCGTGCGCTGCCCTCCAATCGCGGTAAAAGCATGCGTTCGCTGGTCGAAAAGGCGGGATTCGACAATTACCGCACCTATTTGAGGGCTATCGCCGCCGAACGGGAAGCGGCAGCAGAGGCGGAGGAAAAAGAATCCGGCAGGAAGAAAGGAGGTACACCATGATCGCGCATGAACAAGTGGAAGCGTTCGCGTTCTCCACACCCGTCGTATGCGCCGTAGGCTGTATGCTTATGATGCTCATGGACGCCCGCACCTGCCAACGGAATGTGCAGGAGAGGCGGCTCAGGTTGTATCTGGCCGTCATCTATCTGGTTACCGCGCTGGGGTGGTTCGGGATGGTACTCTATGCGGTAAGCCCCGATGGATTTGTCCATTACCACACGGTCTTTCTGCTGGCCCTGATGCTCGACCAGGTGATGTTCTATCACTTTGTAGCCCTGCTGACGGACACCAGCGGGTCACGCAGGCTCAACCGCCTGCATGTTGCTATCCCGTTAGCTATCACAGCATTTTCAGCCGGATGCGACCTCTTTGTTCCCGCTGAGAAACAGATGGCCGTGGTTTACGAGAGCGCCAGCCTTACCTCCGATGCGTGGTTCGGCATTGTCTATATACTCACGAGTATCATCTTCATCGTCTACAATACGCTTTATCCGCTGCTCAGCCTGCGCAACATCCGTCGATACAGGCGTTTCGTCGTAGATTACTCTTCCGAGGCTCAGCGCACTTCGCTCGACTGGCTTTTCGGCATCCAGCTTTTGATCTTTGTCTGCATCCCCGTCCCCCTTGCCGGCATCTTGCTGGGCATCGACACCTTCTCCTCCTTGTGGTTCGTCTGGTTGGGGGCTTTGCCCTATTCCGTCTTATACATTATTTTATGCTACAACATGCTCGACGGCAATTACCTGATCATCCAGCCCGAACCCGCCGACGGGAAAGAGGAAGATACGACGCAGAAGGACTCCGCCCTCGACCGCAAGCAGTTCGAGCGTTACCTGTGCGAGAAGAAGCCCTATATCAATCCCCGACTCCGCATCACCGACCTCGCCGCCGGGCTGAACACCAACCGCAATTACCTCTCGGCCTTTATCAACCGCGAATACAGCATGAATTTCAGCCGCCTGATAAACCGCTGCCGCTTGCAGGAACTCGACCGTCTGCGTCTTGCGCCCCGGTACAGCGACAAAAGCAACATGGAGCTGGTGTTGATGGCCGGATTCGGAAACTACCGCAACTACCTGCGTGTCAAAAAGGAGGAGGACAAACGGGCGTTGCTCAAGGTCTTCGAGTGAAAGATCGGACGTGAAAAGCTGAAAACTGCCCGGTTCGATAAGGATTTTACAATTAACCCCCTTTCATTTCTTCTAAATCGCCCGACTTCGGAGGCGCGATTTGTCCCCCGTCAGGGCAAGGCTTTCGGGAGTAACCCGAAAGGTATCGAGTTACTCGATACACACCTTGCTATGTTCCGTCGAACATAAAAATCCGTCCGAAGATGGATAGCGGAAAACCGACCACTTTTCAGTTAGCCGAGTGTTGCGCCCTGTCATGGTGCAAGTGTCGCGGCTATTTTTAAGGCCGAACATCCCATCGCTACCCGAATACAGCAAACCATCGCCTGCGGATAAGCGATAAAAAACGTCTTCTATTCTGTAATAAACGATGCAATATGAAACTGGAGAGACAGTGGAATGATGCATTGTGGATTTAACAGAGTAATCCCACACTGCTATAAGTCTCCAACGGTACAAGTAGTCAATGCAGCATCGATGCTCTGTCGTATTGACTTACTGACTTATTGATTTGCTGATTTATTGTCTTACTGATTTACCGATTTCAACTGTATTTCGGTGTACCGTTTAATTACGAATGTAAGAAGGTATGAACGACTTTTTCGCAACCGATTATTCACAATTAAAATTATAGTGTTTTAAGTTAGTACAATAAAGTCTCCCAATTATAAAACCTAAGAAGATCCCGTAGGCTTTGCCCCTATACCAATTTTAAGTCGATACTAACTTTTATATCAAGAATAACCACCCAATGAATTGAGTGGTTATTCTTTTTAGGCTTGGTATATAGGTATGCTAATGTGTCGTTGTTGTTTCTGTCATAGATTCTATTTGTGTATTAAGGACTTTACGCATCATAACAAGTGCAAATTTCACACCTTCTTCTTCCTTTATTATGTCTTTCAAGTATATTTTTTCTGAATCATATTTTTCAGGGAAAGATATTGTTATAAAAGTGAAACTTGGCTTTGTATTTTCTTTGAAACGATATTTTATCGCAGGTAATCCAGAGTATTTTTTTAGAAACTTATCTATGCTTTGCCCCTGAGTCCTCCAATTAACTAAATCTCTACTTATCCATATATCATCCCACGAATCATAAAATGGAAAGTGAGCAAGTATATTACGAATAAATTTAAACAACGGGCCTGAAATCTCAGATTCCATAGGAGGACGATATTTAGACATCCAATTTAGAACACCCTGAATCGGTTCATAGGTTAAAATCTCTCCATAAATACTGAATGCTTGCGAGATTTTACTAAATCTGTATTGGGGAGATTGCCTCCAAAATTCTGGTGAATAAATTTCTTCACTAATATCAAAAAACTTATTATAGCTAATATGAAGAAATAATTCCTCTGCTTTGGTTAATGGTGTAATATCGTTATTAAAATCTTCTTGGATGTCTTTTGTAAGTTCTATTGCACGCACTACCATATTATAAATTTTGCAATTATTTATCTCTCTTTGTATATTGCTATTACTAAAAGAGACTAATATGATATCTAACCCGATTAAATCGTGTGATTTGAGACAATTACAAGCGAGAGAAATAGAATCAGATAATTTAGTTAGTCCTAATTGATTCAACTGTTTAATCAGTTGCTGTAAATTGGATATCAATATGTTAACTTTTTCTTCCATTTTGTTGCCATTTACTGCTGAATCACATAATCCTAAATCTTTAGACACAATACTATATTTTCTACAAAGTTAACTATATACCGTTAAAAGTCAAACATTACCAAAGATATACTGCTTCCGTGCCCTACAAAGGAGAATATTCGATTATTGGAATCTATCACCAAATAAAGTCCGATTCTGTGAAGCGGGAAGCGTCGATACGGCTATACTTTTTTTTGGGAAAGAAGAAAGAAATGGATTATAATATACAGGAGTTTTGCCATATTCGATTTTTGATGTATATTTGCATAGAGTTGTTTGACGAGTTGCAAAGTGCAGCAATTCAACGTAGTTACATTGTCGCTAAATCGTTACTAACAACTTTCTTTCTCACTATTCTACGCTGTCATTCAGACAGATATGTCAAAATTTCTTATCCTCGTCAAAGATAGTGCCAACCGAATGCAAAGTCAATTTATTTGAACAGCGTATCAGGCCTGACCGGAAACCTTAACTGCCCCCTTTAGAAATCTACCGGGCAGACAGAGAATGGGGGGGGGTGAAGTTATAGTTTTCCCGCTCTTTTACGTAATCCGTGAAGTATAAACACACAGGAAAACCGGCTTATCATCAGCTCTACTTCCTCCCTCCTTTAAATTTTCCAAATCTCGGCGAGCAGATTTTGATTTCTGGTAAGCTGCAAAAAGGTCTTTGCGGGCAAGTCCCCGATTTCAGGTTACGGAAAAATTCTATTCTCTGACAGGCTTAAAAAAATCCGTTTTACTGATTTTTGTCAGATGTTTCATTTTGTCCCCTGTCTCTATCACAATAGTCACCGAATCGCTCCACGACCGAAGGGTAGCCAGGGAAGAAATATCGCAGGACACTCTGCCGTAATCAACACTCGGGTGGGTCCATGTTTCCGGGACGTGCGCATGGTAACAAAGCTGCAACAGCAAAGTATCGGAAGTCTGTTTCTCCGCATCATATACCATATTCAGTTGGATAGGGACTTTTTCTCCATGGGCTAAGTTGGTAACGGATAACCCTGTATTGAAGTCAAAATAACCGCGGTAGCCGTATTCCAATGAAAAAAGTGAAGGGATTTGACAACTATCTTTGTCCGTAAGGTGTTTAGATTCTGCTTCTGCTATGTTGATCGGGTGAACCACCGGATATATGGAATAAGGCAAGACGTGTGCAGGCTGAATATACCATTCCTGATTAGCATTCACGCCCTTATTTTCTTCCATATAATGGAAAGCGAAATATCCTCTTTCTATGCCCTCTAGCCAGGGGTCATGAGAAATAGCCAATCCGCCGCCGTCTAAATAACAATAGTAACCATTTATCGAATCACCTATAATTGTGGCTTCCTGCATAAATCCCCGCGACCCGTCGTCGTGCTCCTTATCACAGCTGATCAAACCCACACAGCAAAGGAGTAACAGGAGTATTCCGAATAAATTTTTTGTTTGCATACAGCTTCGATTTAGGATTCTATAGTGAATCGGTTTTCTGCAAACAAATATACAAAGGCTCCCTAAAAATATGCTATTTTTACCTTTAAAATTAATACACCTATGCAAATTAATTAAGCTGCCAAGAGAGGGGGTAAAGGGGCCATTTAGATATGTCTTTTTGAGACCTATAGCTTGTTGTTCAAACAACTAAAAGCCATCCGTTCCATTTTCAGGTAAATCAATCGAGTTCGGTACGCATGTTCATATTCCGAAGGACGGCTCTGTCTCGGGATTGCCGCATAGATTTACCCCAGGTGAAACTGGCTGAGAATTGAAATCCGGTATACATATATTTATTATTAAATTTCATGGTAGATTCTCCGATATACTGAATTCCCCGAGTATGAGAGCGTAATAAATTCAAGCCGCTTGCAGACAAGGTCCATTGTTTGCTTGCCTTCCATGTTAAACTGGCATTCAGTCGCCACATGGATTCCAGTTTCAGATCAACCGTATGTTCCCGACTGGTATAATTTCCATACACAGCGAGAATCCATTTACGGTCATTCTCCAAATAGAATTGTAAATTCGGACTTAGAGAGAACTTAAAAGAACTCACTCTTGCATGTAAAAGCGGATGATCTGAAGTGGTCACAGGATTAGTTAAGAATGCCGTAAGTGAAGCCCGCATCCATTTAGGTTTGGAATAGGCCCAAAAAATCATTAATCCCAGATTACGACGATCCACAGCATTTTCCCAAGTCATCACTTGATATTTATTATCTTCAATCCTGGAGATTTCAGTAATCCCGTTGTCAAGCCACTCTATATAAGGTTGTATCATCAGGCTTCCTAAGGAATAGCTAAGGCTGACAACGTAATGGGTAGAGTGTTCCAATTCAGGATTACCTACACGGTAAGTATCGTTGCCGATATACAACCTCGATGGATTAAGAGCAGTAAGGGTTGGCTTATTGATATTGTAATAAAAGCCAAGTTGAAGAGACTGATTTTCTTTCAACAGATAGGAAAGAAAAGCCGCAGGACAAAATACCTGATAATGATGATCCGTATTTTCAGAAGCAAGTTTATTTTCTGCTTCAGTCCATATGGACTGATAACGCAGACTTCCTCTTAACATCCATTTTGAATTGAATTTATAACGAGCTTCGCCATAAATATTTATTTCATTCTCCTGATACTCGAAATCGTCCTCACCACTAAGTCCGTCACTATAAACGCCTGTTTCAGAATTCCTGGTATTGGTAAAAATACCGTCTACACCAAAATTCAGAGTGAGTTTAGAAGTTGAGACAAGATTTAGATTGACTTTAGCCGTCACATTATCGCTTGTAATATCATCTAAAGAATAAATCAACCGCTCCTCAAGAGGGACAGCGTAAAGACTACGTTCAGTAGGAGAATGTTTATGGTAATAATCAACATTAATCGTCAAGTTTGTAGTCTTGGATAATTTGCCTTCCAAGTCAAAAGAGGCGAAAGAAGTATTTGCTTGGTCTGTTCGTTTGCCTGTAATAAGCTCTCGTTCTTCTGTTGCTGAAGGGAAATAATAACAATAGTGTTGATCCGTTCGCTGTTTCATTTTTCCCGTTGCGTAGTAAGCTGACAAACCCGCATTCCAATTCTCGTTGAATTGATAACTCACATTCCATCGAAGCACCAAGTCCTTCGCATGGCGGGTCATATCTGTGAGTGCATTTCGGGTATAATCTGTAAAACCAACTCTCTGGTGTTCCTCAAGATCGTACTTCTTCAGATTACCGGCAGTGTTTAAAGATGTTGAAAAACGTTTCCCCTGATAAAAAAGTCCTAAGGATCCTTCATTACTCGGCTGAGTGTTTTGAAGTAAAGAATAAGAGGCGTTACCGCCTAAATAATCCGTTGGCTTTTTCTTCAGTTTAACATGGATCACACCGACATTTTGGCCCATAGTGTATCGTGTGGATGGATTAATCATCACTTCAATAGACTCCACCTCTGACGCAGGATAAGATTTAAGAAGAAGCAGAATGTCTTCCAGTGAACCTTTCTGTTCCTTGTTGTTTATATAAATTTTAATCGCATTTTTCCCTGGCATAACAAGCGATGTACCGGTATCCATCACACCGGGGGCTTGCCTGATTAAATCGCTTGCATTTACGGCATAAGCGACAAAAGAGGGGTTGAATAGTATTCGCTCATCTTCGATCTGGAATGGTTTCCTATTCGCCGATACCGTAATTTCTTCCAGGAATATATCCGAAGGGCGAAGATAGAGAATATTGTTTTTCTCCGTACTTAAACTGTCCAGACTATATATGGCATCGACATATCCAATAAAGGATACTTTGAGGTATCCGCCGGATCTCGGAATATCCTCAAAAACGAAAGAACCGCTCTTAGTAGTCGTGCATCCATCGATATAGAGAGAGTCTTGACTAAAAATTAAAACATTGGCAAATTCAATTGGAGATTTTGACAGACTATCCAACACAACTCCTGTTAGTCTTTTGGTGGAAAATGCAAACAGGGAAGTATAAGCAAACAGAAATGTACCAAAAAATAAAAAAACCTTCTTCATAACGATCAAAGTGAATGGATGAACGGAAGAGCCCTTGAGCAACGAGGATCAGGATAATCCCAATTAGCGTCACCATAAGCTTTGATAGTGTTTGCAAAACATTTATTGGGATAATTTAAACAGGTCTCAAACAATTCACAAGAAGAACATGGACTATTCTTTTGAACTTTTGATTGTTGCCAAGATGCCAATTCAAGTGCCCTTCTTCCCGTCCATATTTCCTCTATTGTATTCTTATAGATGTCTCCAATAATAAATCTCGGATTCCAATAAAGTTGCTCACAAATTGTCACTTTTCCATCGGGCAAAATAACCATATGAGTGGTATTCGCAGAACAGCGAGGCCCTTCAAAACTAATAGAACCATTTTGGGCTGAATAATATTTTATATCATTAGCCGGAGAAAGAAGAATATTCACGGATGAGGATTTTCTAATTTCTTCATACCAATGAGAAAGCATTTCTGTAAAATCCGGCGAAACCTTTATTTCATCAAAATTAGAAACGGAATATAGCGATCGAAAAGCAAATCGAATTTCCCAACGTTTTAAATTCTTTAACTCCTTCAAAAAACAATGAAGATTGTTTAAATTATCAATAGTAGCTGTTAGATTCGTGAGCACTGTAGCTACTTGAAAGTTTACAGAAGCACAATCTATATTCTTTATAGTTCTTTTCATGCGCTCAAAATAAACATCTGAAACGCCTAATGTTTTTTGAACCAAATTACTATCAAAACCATCAAATGATATTTGTAAACTTATGTTAAATCGGTTAAAATAGTTTATTTGCGCTTTGCTTAGTGGTACTTTTGTAGAAATTAAAGATTGGTAAAATTCATATTTTTCGAGTAGTTCCAATAATCTTTCCCAATCAGGGTAAAGAAAAAACTCTCCGCCTATAACCTGTAATTCTCGAATCCCAAGTCTTTTTGCGTTTTCCAACAGGGATTCAATTGTCGCTAAACTGAAAGACGTTTTACACTTCTGTTTTTTATCTGCATAACAATAAATACAATCAGTCACACAGCGATTATTGATAATTAGAACAATCCCCTGAGGAGCCAATTTCATTCGTTGGCTTGTAAGATCAACTTTGGAAAATATAAAGTGGGCAGGATTATAATCTAGACCTCCATGCGTTATTCCTATATCCTTCAATACAATGTGTGGAGGAAAATAACTGATAGTATCTTGGTATTTTGCTTCTAAAATTCCTTCCTCATAAAGGAAAGGGGTGAGCAAACGTTCTGCTTCATTTATCGAAACCGAGAAAAAATCAGCAATTTTTCGAATAGCTATTTCTAATTCACTCGGTTGAGACAAAATTGAAAACATCATTGCGTAGAGAGGATGTATTTTAGATAACCATCCTTTCTTAACGTCAGGATCTTGAGCATAAGGATTTGTCGCAAGAATGGTCCGTTCTCCATCATGCTTTAGATAATAATTAGGATTAAAGCAAATCTGCATAATTATCTTTTTCTACGCTTGCCACAAACCTTTCCAACTTGTGGCAAGCGTCCTTTAAGGTTAAGCACCGGTTCTGCAAATGGATTCGGTACAATACTGTACAAGAGTGTCGAGATTAGAGCTACACGCTCCGGTATCGCAAACTCGTTTGATTTCTGTGGGATTCTCCATACCACCTTTAATGTTTGAGAGCTCACTGATGTCTAATGCTGCATGAGGCATCAGGTCTGAAAGTTTTTTTTCCATACGAGTAAATTTTTTGTTGTCTTAGATCAGCCAGAAGCTGTTACGGCTATATTACTTCGACAAAATAAGCAGAATTTTCAATAAAAACAAATTTATAATACATTATTTCATTTTTTAATGTGATTTTATTTATAAAAATAGGCTAAAATCTTACTATTAAGCACTCTTTTTTAATCTACACATCCATTACACTGCCCTAATTTAAAACCTCCCTACTCATTAAAAAGGCGCCACAACCGATTTTATTTATTACAAGGGGAGCTTTGCCCTCCTCTCCCTTTGTAGGCTGGGCTTCCAACCGTGCTTGCACCCCCCGGCATCTCCTCTTTCCGAACTTGTCATCGCTCGGTATCGCCCTAAACTGATCAAACCGTTCCCTCCACGTATGTTGGGTGCGGTAAAATTCCTGCCGGCAGAGTGTAAACCGGATATAAAGACCAATTGAACGGGATTCTACTGAAGCAAAACTTTTTTCATTTCAAAATAAACTACACCGGAGCAGACCTTCCCTGAGTGCTGCTCCGGTGTATCATACCTGATTTACAGGCAAACAATAAATTTTCCGTCCTTCTATTTTTTCGATGTACCGCTTTCCAGAATACTGACGATCGAAAAAAGACAGAAACAAATCGCGCCTAACCCGATCAAAACCCGGGCGGGCACAAAAAATGCATTATCCAGAATGCCTTCCTCGAACAGAAAAGCGCCCAAAAACAGGCACAACAGAGCGGTAATGACGGGAATCAACGGAATACGGTTCGCCAGGGCGTATTCCTGTCGCCATACTTTAGCCAGCAACAGCACCTTGCTGGAGATACTGAAACAAACCAACCCCAGCCCGATCAGGATAAAACCGGTCGTATTCGCGGCATGTCCCACCAAGGTAAAAATCACGATCAACCCCCATACGATACAGAGGAAACCGAAAAAGAACACCCACTTCGGCCAGAAATGACGATCCTTTTCTCTATAATCGTTCCGGATTTGCCGGGCAATACTCGCGACCAAGGCAATCAGGCTGCTACAGATGGAAGCCAGTCCTCCCATCACCGTACCGGCAACGAAATAGGCACTTCCCTGTCCGGTTCGGGAAAGCAGAACAATACACCAGATCCAGGCGACCAGAGAAAACAAAACGGTTAATCCGATCAAAACCTTCTCGGTAACGGCCGAAAACCCAGCCGTATTGATGGCTGTACTGTTTCCGTGGGAATTTTGAGGAATCAGGTAAAATTTCGTAGAAGAAGTAGCCGCTGTCGACACACAGGCGGCAATCAATCCAACCCCACATACCACGTGTCCGGATACGATAAAGTTGCTAACGTCCTGAGAAAAAATCCAGATTCCCAGTCCGATCGTACAAAAAGCCACCAGATAACCGAAGCCGGGCAACAAATACTTGAATACCGGACGGAACGTATGGATCAATTGCCGGATGATCGTACCGGCTGTAGCAAACAAAGCCAGACAAATGGCTCCCAGGAAAAATACCACAGGACCGGCTACCTCCCGGGCCGCATCGTTCCCGTATAAATAAATAAAGCCTCCCAGGAAAAAGCAAATAAATGCCATAACCACCGGAATAGCCCGAAATAAAACACTGATACCGTAATTCATAACGTTTCTGTTTAGGATTAACATTTTATGCAAATTACTCCGTATACGGCATCCTTTTCCAAAAAGTTCTTCGCATTTCTCCCTCCGGCACGCCGTTTTTCCCCTCTTTCTTATGTAGTAAAAGAATGATTCATCGGGGCGGATTCCGAAAAGCTCAGGAAAGAGTAGGAAAATCCTGAAATAACAGCAGGACACGATCGTCATTTTTAAGGTCTCTACCGCCCAATTATTCCGTCCGGCTTAGTGTACCGACATAACAAACAGCATCCTACCCCACCACCCTACCGACAAGAAAATAAACGGTTTATCTACTGCTATCCGGACCAGGTTCATCCGCCAACCAATCACGAACTTTTATCCCTGGACCCGGAAAGAATATACCTTCGATTGGGAAGACAGGTATCCTATGGGCACTTTGGAATTTATTCTTTTCCCTGACAGTAAAATAGAAAGTTTACGGGCAACTCCCTCGCGGCCTACAGACCTTAAACCGAAAGGCAGGAAAGAAATTTTACCTTCCCGAAACCGGGGGATACAGCAACCTCACCGGCTCTCTCCCATCCGCAAAGACAAGCCGGAATGCTCCTCAACGTAAAATAGAAGCGGGAAGAAGGCCGGGCAAGCCGGCCTCTCCGGTGAGGCGTAAAGCTATAGGCCAGGTTGCCTTATTATATTACCATTTTCCACAACCGTATCAGAATCTAAAATCCCGTTTCCCTCCGGCGATCTCTTCCAGATTTTTCAAGGCGATCCTTCTCACTTTTTCACTGGGTACGCGCAGCATTTCGGCTGCAATCATACGTTCCCCCTTTGCCCGGGTCTGGGGAGAAGCGTAGTCCTCCAGGTACTCTTTCAAGGTCATCAAGGCATTGGGCTGACAGCAATTGGCAATCTGTCCCGATTTGACCAGGGTCATAAACCGGTCGCCGGTACGTCCTTCCCGGTAGCAGGCGGTGCAGAAACTGGGAATATAACCGAGGTCCAGCAACCAGCCTACAACCTCATCCAGGGTGCGGCGGTCGGAGACATCGAACTGAGAAGTAGTTTCGTCGAACTCCTCTTTATTTACATACCCGCCCACACTTGTATGCGATCCCCCGCTGATTTGAGATACTCCGATATCCAGAACCTTTTCCCGGGAAACCTGGGATTCCCGGGTGGAAACGATCATTCCGGTATAAGGAACGGCGATCCGGATCACCGCTACGATTCTCTGGAAAATATCGTCGGGAACGGTATTGGAAAAATCATCGGTACTGATATCGTCCGCATTACACAGACGGGGTACACTGATGGTATGCGGTCCCACTCCGAACACGGCTTCGAGATGTTCGGCATGCATCAGCAAACCCACAAAATCATACCGATAGGTATTCAGACCATACAATACTCCTATTCCGACATCATCGATCCCGCCTTCCATCGCCCGATCCATGGCTTCGGTATGGTAGGCATAATTACTTTTAGGGCCATTGGGATGCAATGCCTCATAATTTTTTTTATGGTAAGTTTCCTGAAAGAGAATATAGGTACCGATACCAGCTTCGTGGAGTTTCCGGTAATTTTCCACCGTCGTGGCCGCAATATTGACATTGACCCGGCGGATGGCTCCGTTCTTATGCTTGATGGAATAGATCGTCTCAATGCTTTCCAGAATGTATTCTATGGGATTCAGTACAGGATGCTCCCCCACCTCGATGGCCAGGCGCTTGTGTCCCATATCCTGAAGAGCGATGACTTCCTGCCGGATTTCTTCCTGGGACAGCTTACGTCGTGCAATGGTTTTGTTCTTAGCATGATAAGGACAATAGACACAACCGTTGACACAATAATTGGACAAATAAAGGGGAGCAAACATCACAATACGGTTGCCGTAAAATTTCTGCTTGATTTCCCGGGCCACCTGAAACATTCTTTCAATCAGGTCCGGATCCTCACATTCCAGCAGGAGGGCCGCTTCCCGATGAGTCAGCCCTTTGCAGTCTCTGGCTCTTTCGATGAGACTCTCGATCAGTTGGCGATTATTTTTATTGGCCTGGGCATACTCTAGGGTCGATAAAATCTCTGCATCGTCAATAAATTCTTCTGCGATTTTCGATTTGACGTCGTACATATTTTTATGCTTTTATTCTGCGAAAGCAAAAGTACAAGTTTTTAACCGACTGGACGAATATTTACGAAAAAAGAAAACGGTCCTTTGCATCATCACAAACCGGGAAAACCGAACAGACCGTTTTCCCGGAAAAGCGGTCCGTTCGGTTTCTCCGGTTTTCCTGGTTCGGAATACCCGATCCTGCGAAACGGATAAAGATTACAAATTCATAAATTTCAATATCTGATTTCCGAGGCCGATTCGATAACCCTGAGAAATGAAAACCACTTCTCCTTTCCGGTTCACCAGCAAAATCAACGGTAAATTCCCTGTATTTTTAAGTTGTAATTTTCTGCTCAGCATATGCATGATTTTCCCCCGGTCATCATAGCCGAGATACATATTGTCGGGAAGAGGCCGGAAATCCTGGCGGGAAAACTTTTTCATTTCTTCAGAATTTTCAAATAAAAAATACAAGGGTATACCTTTTTGCTCAAAATCGGCTTTCATGCCGCTCATATCCCTCAATAAGTGATTGGTTGGTTCTTTATGAGCCGCAATGAAAGCGAGAGCGGTATATCCCCGCCCCGGTAAATTCAGCAGAGAGGTTTTTTCACGGCCTTCCGGTACATATTCCATCTTGGGATCAATACTGCCCAATACCTTCACCTCTTCGGAAGCATCCCGTATTTTCATATCCACCTTCGTCAATTCGCCGGCTTTCACTTCAAAAGCGGTGATATCCGACAACACGGAACCGTCGCTACGGCGGTTACCGGTCACCAGTATATACTGGCCTTCTTCCAGGCTTACCGGCTGCTTGAAGATAACGGAATAAGATAATCCTCCCCCCATATCGACCTCGCCGCTACTTCCCAGGTCGATCAGCCGGGCCGTCCCGTCTTCCACCTTGGATAAGGTAAAATGGGTATAATAGGCAGGATCTTTTACCGCCGGCCCGATATTCCGGATCATCAATTCCCCTTTGGCAGCAATCGGTTGTTCCGGTGAAAACGCCACCGGCATCCATCCTTTGCCCAGATTGTATTCCGGCTTTCCGTTCAATGGATTCAGCCGGGCTCCGATTCCCATCGTCCGGCAGGCGGCCACGAAGAAAAGATCGCGGGAACGGCTGTCGGTTACCATCGCCTTCAAAACGCCTGCGGGAGGAGTCGCCACATTGATGGTATTTACGGAATCGACTACCCGCAGAGCTTTCATCGCGCGGAGCAATTCTTCCACCGAATTGATATTTTCTTTTTCCAAGTAAGCTTCTAAAGGCTTCCGATAAGCGGACAGAATCTCGTTCTTTACTCTGGGATTCAATATATATTCCCGGTAGAAATCGGAATAGGCATAACCGGTCGCACGATATCCGGGCTCCCGGACTTGTCCGGCATATTTCATCGCCCCTTCCAGCTGATCGATCAATACAGGAGCCGTAACATCCTGCAGGTCCTTTTCCACCAATCCCGCCAGCAAATCGCCGGCCAGGTCTTTCCGATCAACCCGTTCCCGATTCACATACTCCAAAAACCGCAAAATTTCCCCGTAATTGCCACGGGCTTCTTTTACACAACGGGCGATGACCTCAGGTTCATATCCCCACTGCCGGGCTTTAGCGAAAGCTTCGGCTTCCGGCATAAAAGTCGCTATATACGCATTCCGCACAGAGTCTTCGTACATCAGTCGCCTGTCGTTAACCGCTCTTTCTTCGTCGGTAGCCAAGGCCTGGTACTCTTTTTCGGAGGGAGGAACGATATCGTATACCCGGTGGTAAGTCTCACGGCCTTTACAATTCAATACGATCCGAACCGTATCGGTTCGGGCAGCCCTCAGATCACCGAAACCAAAGGCGCCCACCTTCGAGGCCCACACGATCCAGTCGCCTAACCCGCCGGTCAAAGAAGACAAACCTCCGGCATTCGTCTTCAATTTTACGGCGGAATAATATTCTCCGTAATTATATATTTTATATTCCACCAAAGCTCCGGCCACCGGCTTTCCTTCCGGGTCCTTCACCTCTACTACCGCTTTTTTCACATCGGTATAATTTCCGGTTACATTCACACTCGTCAGGTTGGCATTTACGGAAACGATCTCTTCATCGGCCGGATATTTTCCGAATACCCGGGCTTCCATAAACAATCCCCGCCTGACGGGAGCGGTAAACCAGGCGATATCCAAACGCGGTTCCGGCTCACAGGCGCCCAGGTATTTCCAGGTACCGTCCGCCCACACCTCGATCCAGGCATGATTGTCATCGCAATGAGCCCAACGGGGGGTATATACCTGACGGGCCGGGATACCTACCGACCGTAACGCCGCCAATGCGAAAATCGATTCCTCTCCGCAACGCCCGTAAGTGGTGGTGGTCATGGTCAAAGGAGCACAGGTACGGGCATTCGTAGGCCGGTAAATCGCTTTTTCATGACACCAGTGATTCACTTCCAAAGCCGCTTCTTCCATAGAGCTGCAATTCTTTACCCGGTCCCGCAATTCCCGATAAAATACCAGGCGGGAAGAATCCAGGCTCTCATTGTGTCCCCGCACCGGTAAGACAAAATGCCGGAAAACGGTTTCGGGAATCTTTGCTCCCCAAGGCATTTCTTCTTTCACTTTCAGTGACATACGCACATTTTCCAACAGAAAGTCACCGCCGTATACCGTCAGATCGATCAGAGGAGAATAAGCGTATAAAAACTTCAAAGCTTCCCGCTCTTCCGTCGTCATGGGACGTTCGAACACAGCGAACAAATCCCCGGGAGCATTTCCCAACAGTTGCTTTTTGTTTTCAAAGTCCCGTTCAACCGTTTCCCGGTACTCTTTATCGGTGATAAAATGGGTTTCATGGACACACCCGCTCCACAAAACTACCGTCAACAGGCCAGTTATCAGTCGTATCATAGTTGCATATATTATTTAAACACCACTTCTTTAAATCCGTATTTGCGGATACATCCCGACTCATCTTTCAATACCAGCCGGCCGTATTCGTCTATTCCTGCCACGGAAGCCCTAAAAGCGCCCTCCCCGTCTTCCCATCGGTACTCCCCTTCCTTTCGGTAAAGATAACGTAAATAATCCTCTTCCAATTTTTCATAGTCGTAAATCTGCCCGTATCGGTGCGCCATACAGCCCAGGAACTCAGCCAACGTCTGTTTGAGATCCATCTCTTTTCCGGTCAGTTGGAATAAGGATACCGGATTAGGCGCATCGGAAACAAACTTCCGCTGATTGATATTCACTCCGATTCCACAAAGGGAGCGATGAATATAACGCCCCGAAATATGATGTTCAATTAAAATTCCGGCTATTTTCCGATCCCCTACATACACGTCGTTAGGCCATTTGATGCTGCAATTCCCGGTGTAACGGGCAATAAAATCCCGGCAACCCAAAGCGATAACCATCGAAAATGCGAATTGCCGGGCGGCATCATAGCGTTGAGGCATCAACACAAAAGTTACCGAAAGATTTTTATAAGGCTCGCTTTCCCATTTATTTCCGGTCTGTCCCCGACCCTGCATCTGCCGGAAGGTCATCACCACCGTTTTATCCGCTAACTCCCTCTCCGGCAATTCCGTCGCCCGGGTATTGGTGGAATCCAGCTCTTCAAATTCTATAATATTAAAACCGTTTAAATCATATTTTTTCATACAAAATCATGAAGAGTAAAGACTTTTTCATTTTATTTTAAATTGCGAATCTAAGAACTTAATTTCCCATTCGCAATTTTTTCTGCATGAAATCATCCTTTTCCTTTCTTCCTTCCCTGAAGCTGTCCTCCTTTTCCAATACGGTATTCCGGTAAAAACAATCCGGCCGGGCATCACAACCAGCCGGATTAGCGCAAATTCATCCGATTTTGTGGCGGGTTAATAGTTATCCGGAAACAACTCGAAATAAGCCTGAGGATGTAAACAGGAGGGACAAATTTTAGGAGCCTCTTTTCCGATATGTACATAACCGCATTTCCGGCAATACCATCTCACCTCTTCCGGCCGGGAAAATACAAGACCGGCCCGGAGATTGTCCAATAATTTCAAATATCGGTTTTCATGCATTTTTTCCACCTCCGTTACATGTCGAAAAAGAGCCGCTATGGTTGCAAAACCCTCATCGGCAGCTATTTGTCCGAACAGGGGATACAAGTTATGCCATTCGTCGAACTCACCTTCCGCGGCTTCCTGTAAATTAAGCGGAGTATCCAGTATGGCCCCTGCCGGGTAGGCGGCCGTAATCTCGACCATACCCCCTTCCAGGTAACTGAAAAAACGTTTGGCATGGGTCTCTTCCTGTAAGGCCGTTTCATAAAAAATGCCGGCAATTTGTTCATAGCCTTCTTTCCGGGCTACTTCGGCAAAAAAGGTATACCTGTTTTTAGCCTGAGATTCTCCGGCAAAAGCCTTCAATAAATTTTGTTCGGTCAATGTTCCCTTTACTGACTTATTCATTTGCTTAAATTTAAATAATTAATATCAATATTATACGCGAAAACCGGGGAAACGGTTACGATCGACAGCGGGTTACCGGAGAGGGTGACAAAAGGAAACACCTTATTTTTCTAAGTATAAATACACATTACGAATACGCATTTTCTCACTTTAACCCTCTTCTTTTTAACTCTAATTTTGTATTTGACAGAGTATACCCGATTGAAGGGATTATTCAAAACCCGTAAAACATGTCCGATTTACTCGAAAAATTAAAAAACGACATTCACTACATCGAAGGAATAAACAGCTGCATGAACTGCGGCGTATGCACGGCCATTTGTCCGGCGGCTGAATTTTACAACTACGATCCCCGCATCATTGCCGACACCATACAACGCAACGATGAGGAAGCGCTCCGGTATTTGTTACAATCCGATACCATCTGGTATTGTGGAGAATGCATGTCGTGCAAGACTCGCTGTCCCCGCGGGAATACGCCGGGGCTGATCATTATGGCCCTGCGTAAACTTTCTCAGGACGAGGGATTGTTTACGGCCTCCGAAAAGGGACGTCAGCAATATGCTTTAAAAAAAGTAATCGACCACAACATTCTGGAAAGAGGATATTGTGTCACTCCCGATATCGTAAAACCGGAAATGCATCCGGAGCAAGGGCCGGTGTGGGAATGGATTTATGCCCACCGCGAAGAAGTATACGAAAGGGTGCATGCCAATTATAACCGGTCGGGTGCCGGCACCCTGCGGCAGGTGGACCCCGAAAGCATGCGGGAACTCCACAGCATATTCGACGTCACCGGAGGCACCGATTTCCTGAACCGGATACAACGCTGTTCGGAGGAAAAAGCCGCAGAGGAACATGCCGATATGGAAGAATATTTCATACAGGTATATACTGAAAACAACGGCACGCACACTGAAAAATAAACAGCAATTACAGCATCAGCATATGAATCTTCTGGGAAAACAACAAATCTGGAAAGACTATCAGAAAGAAATAGCCGAGGACCACTATTTTTATGCCCGGAGTTGCATCCGGCAAACTTTCTTTCCCGGTTCGGAATGGGCTTATCTGGATATTCTCCGGAATAAATTAAATAAAAAAGTCCTGGATGACCCACGGCATACCACCTGTACCGGTATCGGTTACCACTCGGATGTGGTGCCCGTGGAGACGATTATGACGGTAGTGGCCCGGCATTTCGCCCTGATGACGGAGGCCGGATATGAGAATATGACCCCTTCCTGTATCACTTCCTTCGGTATCTATACCGAGATTCTGGATACCTGGGAGCATCATCCGGAAATGGAAGAAAAAATCAGGGAATACCTGTGGAAAGCCACCCGGCGGGAATTCAACAAACCCAAAAACCTGGCCCATACTTCGGATATCATATACAAATTCCGAAATGAAATTGCAGCTCAGGCTGCTTATACCTTAAAAGACGTTCATTCGGGACGTCCTTTACAGGGAGTGGATCATATCGGATGTCATTACGCTAAAATGTTCCCTTCCAAAGGAGTGGGGGGAGCCGAATTTCCGGCGGTTCTCTCGGGACTGATCGAAGCCTGGGGAGGGGAAACGATAGATTATCCGGAACGAAGGCATTGTTGCGGTTTCGGATTCCGTAATTACCTGATTATGGCCAACCGGGGATTTTCGGTAGCCAATTCCAAAAAGAAATTCGAATCCATGCAAGCCTATGAACCTGACTTTATCGTAGCGAATTGTCCCGGCTGCGCCATGTTCCTCGACAAATGGCAATACACCATCAGTGAAATGGAAGGAGTTACTTACGGCGCCAACGGTTTCGGCATTCCGGTACTTACCTACGAAGAACTGACCGCCCTGGTGTTGGGATACGATCCCTGGGAGATCGGCTTGCAAATGCACCAGGTGGCCGTGGAACCTCTGCTGGATAAAATGGGCATCGCTTACAACCCGGAAACGAAATATTGCAACATAAAAGGAGAATCTTTGGGAGAACCGGCCTGTCCGACTTATCTCAAAGTGAAAAATGAAGAAAAAAACACAATAGGATAACCTCTAATACGCGAAAAAATATGAAGGTGATCATTATCGGCGGCGGGCCGGCAGGATGTGAAGCCGCATACCGGCTGGCCACCGGAGGCATCCGGGTAGACCTGGTGGAAAAGGAAAACGGAACCGGCGGAAATCTTAACAACTGGTACCAGCTTTTCCCCGACCGGAAAAGTGCCGGAGAAGTAAACGAAAGACTGAAAAATCACTTGAAACACCCCGGTATCACCCTTTATATCAACAATGAAGCCACCCGCTTCTCCCGTCTGGACAACGGTAAATATACCGTATTACTCAGCGACCAGACTTTGCTCGAAGGAGACGCCCTGTTGATTACGACCGGTTTCAAACTATTCGAAGCCCGAAGAAAGGAAGAATACGGTTACGGCATATACGAGAACGTCATCACTTCTCTGGAACTGGAAAATCTGTTCAGCAATCATACCCTGTCACTCCCCGGCGGAAAAATTCCTCAACGGATCGGTTTCATCCACTGCGTAGGTTCCCGGGATGAAAAAATATGCAACTTTCATTGTTCCAAGCTCTGTTGCATTACAGCCGTCAAACAAGCCATCGAAACCCGGGAACTGCTGCCCGAAGCTGAAATTCTCTGTTTCTACATGGATATGCGGATGTTCGGACCCGGATACGAAGAAATGTACCGGGAAGCCCAGGAGAAATACAACATCAAATTCATAAGGGGCCGCCTATCGGAAGCTTCCGAAAATAGGAACAAACAAATTATCATCAAAGCGGAAGACACACTGGTGGGAAAACCCATCCGAATGACGCTGGACCTGATGGTCCTCATGGTGGGTATGGAATCTTCCGAAGGAAGCCGGCAAGCTGCACAACAATTGGGATTGGAATTGGCTCCCAACGGATTTATCCGTTCCCTGGACCCCCATTACGCCAACAACCGAACCGGTGTCGACGGGATTTTTGTAGCCGGATGCAGTTCCGCTCCCATGAATCTGACCGACACCCTGGCTGATGCCCGCTCTGCCGCCACCGAGATTATAGCCTGGTTTAAACAATAACTTATTAACGATTAAATGATGAATTTTTGGGGATATTCTATTCCGGAAGCCAGAGGGATCGATTACGATAAAAACGACAAGTCGTTATCGGCCTACCTGGCCCAAAAAGCTCCCAGCAGCAAACTCTGTATCGGCTGCGGCGGTTGCACGGCCACCTGTACGGCAGGACAACTGACGGAATTCAATATCCGGAAGCTGCAAATGCTGGTGAAGCGGGGAGAAAATGAAGAAGCCCGCCAAAACCTGCATAAATGTATGTTGTGCGGTAAATGTCTCCTGGTATGCCCCCGGGGAGTAGACACCCGGAAAATGATCTTGGCTATGGTCGAATATATGAGGAAGTAAAATCTCTGTTAGCACGAGGAAAAAATTATGTATTACGATAGTTTTGTATTGCCTTTTACAATCGGACTCAACCTTTTACTGATATTTCTGGTCGTAAAATACGTCCGTTGGATCCGACAATTCTCCCCGGAAGAGAAACGTAAAATCCGCAAGGGGCTTTTCAGCCGGAAAACCTGGAAGGCTACGAAAGAAGTGTTCCTGGAAAGTCTGGTCCATCATAAGATATTCCGGACTCATCCTTTTTTGGGCTATATGCATATGTGTTTCGGCCTGGGCTGGTTTTTACTCATTGTAGCGGGGAAAACGGAATCCATGGTGTATCATACGAGTGCTTTCAATCCCCCTTATTTCGCCATTTTTTTCCGTTTCTTCCACCCGGCGAACGAAACTTTCCCTTACAGTAATTTCTTCGCTTTTTTAACAGACCTGATTTTACTGTTTATACTGACGGGACTTTTTCTGGCTTTATGCAAACGCTTTTATTCCCGGATAGTAGGACTAAAAAAAACGACCAATCACCGTCCCCTGGATTTATTGATCCTGACCGTGCTCTGGCTCATTTTTCCCTTACGCTACCTGGCGGAAAGTTTTACCAGCGGTTTGCGGGGAGGAGGAAGTTTTCTGACGAATACCTCGGGGAATTTTTTCGCTGACTTCCTGCCGCTGGAATCGATGGCTTATCCGGCCTGGTGGGCCTATTCTTCAGCCCTCGGTCTCTTTTTTATACTCCTGCCTCTTTCCCGTTATATGCATATTCCGACGGAAATCGTGTATATTTACCTGAAAAATTGGGGCATCCGCCAAGGCAAGGAATTCAATTCTTTCAGCCGGTTCCAATTATACTCCTGTTCCCGCTGCGGGATCTGCATCGACCGTTGCCAGCTAAATACCTCTTTGGGAATGAATAACACCCAGGCGGTATATTTTCTGAAAAAAATCAGACATCATAAAGATTACAGCCTGCAAACAGAAAATTGCCTGTTATGCGGACGCTGTGAAGCGGCTTGTCCCGTCGACCTGAAATTGAATGCTTTACGTCAAAGTCAGCGTCCCGATTTGATTCGCATCAATAAAGACACTTACAGCTATATCGGAACTCCGGGAATCCCACCTGCGAAAATAGCCTATTTCGCAGGTTGTATGGGACAGCTTACTCCCGCAGTCGTTTCGGCTATGTGCCACATTTTCAGACAAGCAAAAGTGGACTACAGTTTTATAGACGAAAACGGAGGCATCTGTTGCGGACGGCCTATGAGTCTGACTGGAAACCAGGCGGCGGCTTCGGTGATTATCGAAAAAAACAAAGCCGCTATAAAAGCTTCAGGAGCCCTCTTACTGGTCACCTCCTGCCCCATTTGCTACAAAACTTTCCGGGAAGATTACGACTTGGATATCCCGGTTATGCATCATACGGAATACCTCGACCGGCTGATTTCCGAAGGTAAATTAAAGACTTCCGCAACAAACGACCGAACCGTTTTTCATCATCCCTGCGAACTGGGAAGAGGAAGTGGAATATATATCGCGCCGGAGCGCGTTCTCCGCGCCATCAGCCGGAAGATCGAGACCGGCTACGACGGCAAAAATTCCTTATGTTGCGGCGGTTCCCTGGCTAATACCCATATTACGGCCGGACAACGTACCCGCATCAGCACCGACGCACTAGCTGCTTATGCCGTCTATAAACCGGATGTTCTGGTTACGGCATGTCCGTTATGCAAAAAGACTTTCGCCAAGAAATCCGCCGGCATACCGGTGAAAGATATTGCAGAAATGGTGGCGGAAAACTGTGGATAAACGTTCCGCCCGATAAAAACGCCCGGATATACACTCCAGCCAACGCCTTGCAGGCTGGATTCACCGGACAGGCTTCAATCCGGTTCCGTACTTCCCCCGCAGGTTTACGGGATTATTTTTCAAACCGTTCTCCGGTTCACCCGGAAGTTTCCGAAAAAGACGAAACATTCTGAAAAAAAGACCGTTTCTGGAATAAAATTGCTGCATCACCAAAATAAAAAGAGATGAATAACCGAACATTTACGATCCTGAAACCCAATGCGGTAGGGAACGGACATACCGGGGATATACTCGCCCGCATTGAAAAAGCGGGTTTCCGTATACTCACCCTGAAAATGCTGTTTTTAAGCCGGTCGGACGCCGAGAAATTTTATGCCGTACACCGGGAACGTCCCTTTTTCGGGAATCTTTGCCTTTTTATGTCTTCCGGTCCTATTGTCGCTGCCGTGTTGGAAAAGGAAAACGCCATAGCAGATTTCCGGAAATTCATCGGAGCTACCGATCCGGCCCGGGCTGAAAGCGGAAGCATCCGTAACCTCTATGGAGAAAGCATCACCCGGAATGCCATTCATGCCTCCGACAGCGAAAAAAATGCCGCCTGGGAAACGGCTTTTTTCTTTTCGGAAAAAGAAATTATCGAAGCCCGCTATCGGCTTCCCATTCCACCGGATCAAATAGACAGTTAAAAAAGGACCGAAAAAAACCGGTCTGACGACCGGCTTTTTTTAATCTTCTGCTTCCTCTTTTACTCCTGCAATTTGCTCTACGTTCAAATCACTTTCGTTGGCATTTCCGGCAATATCGTAATGCGGAAGGGGATTGCGCGACAATTCCTCGTTCATGCGGCGATTGTTAAAAACATCTATACCCAGATAGAGGGCGTTCCTCAACGCCTGCTCATCGGCCTTCCCCTGACCTACCAGATCATAAGCCGTTCCGCTGACTGTGGATGTGTATACAACGGGTATTCCGACCATCAATACGGCCCCCTCATTCCCTTCGAGAGCTTTAAAAGGGATCATTCCCTGATCGTGATACAAAGCCAGAACCGCATCGAATTTTTCGTATTCGGTTCCGCTGAATAAATTATCGGGGGCATAAGGTCCCAATGCCATAATTCCGTTTTCCCGGGCTTTCTCCAGAGCGGGAAGGATGATGTTTTTCTCTTCCTCTCCGAAAGAGCAATGCTCTCCGGTATGGGGATTCAGCCCCAATACGGCGATCCGGGGCTTCCGAATGGTAAAATCCTTTTTCAGGCACTGGTCCAGAATTTTCAGTTTAGCCAATATGCTCACCGGAGTAATGGCAGCCGCAATATCTTTAAAAGGAATATGGGTGGTAACGAAGCTCATTTTCATCTTCGAACCTACCAGAACGGGAGTAACATTTCTGGCTCCGTATCTTTTCGCCAGGTAATCGGGACATCCTTCCGCATTTTCGAGTTTAAAGGAAGCACAGGACTGAGGGGCAGCCGTCACCATTTCCAGCTCATTCCGGTCCAGATCATCCAGCGCCGACTTCAAGGCGAACATGGCAGCTTCGTCCGCTTCGGGGGTTTCTTTTCCCAAATCCACTTTAATCGCATCGTCAACACAATTGATAACGTTGCAACGCTTGGGATTGGCATCCCGGGGAGATTGAATACTGTTCAGATTGAAATTCTCTATATTTAAAGTTTTCCGATGATAAGCGGCAACCTTGGACGAACCGTAAAGAACCGGCGTACAAATTTCACAAATTTTGTTCTCCGCCATAATCTTTATGATCATTTCGTAACCTATGCCGTTCACATCCCCCTGCGAGATTCCCACTTTTAATCTATTTTCCATCGTAACCATTTTTTAGCCACACAAAGATAAATAAAAATACACCCTGAACAATATAAAAAAAGAGGCTGACGCCTCTTTTTTTACTTTTTATCCGGTTCTTTCCGTTCCGGCTTCGGCAACAAAGCCTTGCGGGACAAACGAAGTTTCCCGGTCTTTTTGTCGATTTCCAACAATTTCACCCGGACTTTATCTCCCTCTTTCAAGGCATCTTCTACTTTTTCCAGGCGCTTATAATCGATTTCCGAAATGTGCAGCAAGCCGTCCTTTCCGGGAAGAATTTCGACAAAAGCACCGAAAGGCATAATCGATTTGACGACACCTTCGTAAATTTCTCCCTCTTCCGGGCGAGCTACGATAGCCCGGATACGGGCCAGGGCCATGTTGATAGAATCAGCATTGGTAGCGGAGATATCCACCACTCCTTTATTGCCGACTTCTTCGATATTAATAACGGCTCCTGACTTTTCCTGAATATCCTGGATAATTTTTCCACCGGGACCAATCACGGCGCCGATCTGATCCTTATCGATAATAATCGTCTGGATGCGCGGGGCATGCGGCTTCAGTTCCGGACGGGGTTCCGGTAAAGTTTCCCGAATAATATTCATGATATGCAGACGTCCCCGCCGGGCTTGTTCCAGTGCTTTTTCCAAAATCTCGTAAGGAAGGCCGTCCACTTTTATATCCATCTGGGTAGCGGTGATTCCGTCTACGGTTCCCGTCACTTTAAAATCCATGTCACCCAGGTGATCCTCATCTCCCAGAATATCCGACAACACGGCATATTTTTCACAGCCTTTGTCGGTAATCAGCCCCATAGCGATACCGGTAACCGGTTTTTTCATCGGTACTCCGGCGTCCATCAAAGCCAAGGTGCCGGCACATACGGTAGCCATAGAAGAAGAACCGTTGGATTCCAGAATATCGGATACCACCCGGATCGTATAAGGAAAATCCGTCGGCAACATCCGTTTCAAAGCCCTGTGGGCCAGATTCCCGTGACCGATTTCACGGCGTCCTACTCCGCGGGTAGGCTTGGCTTCTCCGGTGGAAAAAGGCGGGAAATTGTAATGCAACAAGAATTTTTCTTTCCCCTGTTCCGTCGCTTCGTCTATGATTTTTTCATCCAATTTAGTTCCTAAGGTCACCGTAGACAAAGATTGGGTTTCTCCCCGGGTGAAAACGGCAGAACCGTGAGGACCAGGTAGATATCCCACTTCACACCAGATCGGACGGATCTGTTCGGTAGTACGTCCGTCCAAACGAACACCTTCGTCCAGGATCATCCGTCTCATCGCCTCCTTTTCCACATCGTGATAATAACGGGCAACCATGGATTTTTTCGCCTCCCTTTCTTCTTCGGGAAGGGCTTCCATATATTCTTCACATACCCGGTGTAACAATTCACCTCTCAGATGTTTATCGGCATTACACTGACGGGCTACCTCATATACCTTCCGGTAACATTTTTCCCACACATCTTTTCTCAGCTCTTCGTCGTTCACCTCATGACAATACTCTCGTTTGGCTTTTCCTACGGCTTCCGCCAGTTCTTTCTGAATCAGACATTGGTCCTTGATGGCCAGGTGGGCGAACTTAATGGCATCCAGCATCTCTTTTTCAGACACCTCACTCATTTCCCCTTCTACCATCATAATATTTTCGTAGGTAGCCCCCACCATAATATCCAAATCGGCTTCTTTTAACTGAGAACAGGTGGGATTAATGACGAACTCTCCCTTGATCCGGGCTACCCGAACTTCGGAAATCGGCCCATGGAAAGGGATATCGCTCACAGCTAGGGCGGCCGAAGCGGCAAATCCCGCCAGGGCATCGGGCATAGATTCTTCGTCTGCCGAATATAAAGTCACCTGTACAAAAGTTTCGGCATGGTAGTCATCCGGGAACAAGGGTCTCAAGGCCCGGTCGATCAAACGGGACACCAAAACTTCATAATCGGAAGCTCTCCCTTCTCTCCGTGTAAAACCTCCGGGGAAGCGTCCTATCGAAGAAAATTTCTCTTTATAATCCACGGACAACGGCATAAAATCCACATCCGGTCCGGCTTCCTGGGCAGATACTACCGTTGCCAGCAACATCGTATTTCCCATTTTCAACATCACGGCGCCGTCAGCTTGTTTTGCCAACTTACCCGTTTCCAGTGTAATCACTCTACCGTCGTGCAGAGTAATACTCTTTTCAATAACATTCATAATTTTTACTGTTAAAATAACACTAATTTTAACGGAATTCTTTTAGATAAACGGAGGTTCGGAGGGAGGTAAAAATAAAAACAAGCCCGGGAAGTCCCGGGTTTGTTCAAAACGTATGTTTATTTACGTATATTCAATGCTTTAATGATAGAACGATATCTTTCAATATCTTTTTCTCTCAGATAATCCAGCAATGCTCTACGTTTTCCTACCAATTTGATCAATGCGCGCTGGGTGGCATAATCTTTATGGTTGTTTTTCAAATGTTCTGTCAGATGACCGATACGGTAGGAAAATAAAGCGATCTGAGATTCGGCTGAACCTGTATCTTTATTAGACTTCCCGTAACTTGAAAAAAGCTCTTCTTTCTTTTCAGACGTTAAATACATAATTTCTAAACCTTTAAAGTGATTAATATCGTTAAACGCCGCAAAGATACATTTTTATTTTTCTTCGCACAAGCATTTCAAAAAGAAAAACTTAACGATCGCTGACTTCCAGCCTGAAAGCGGTTCGGGACTCCCGGACTTCCCCGGATCGATCCGGTACTGAAATTGACCGAAGTATCGTTAAATAAAGTAAACTCTTTCTCAGCGGACACGATAAATTTGGTTCTGCCTGCGGTTTATATTATCTTTGTGAAATATTAGCCTCCGGTAAATGGTGTCACCGGAGAAAGTCAAAGATAGAAAATATCATATCCATGAGAAAGTTTCTTTTTCTGCTTTTTGCCATTTTACCTCTATTCTGTTTCAGCCAGAAAGCCCGAATACAGTTTAAACAAACTTCGCATAATTTCGGGACGATAGGGGAATACGACGGCCAGGTCAGCCACGAATTTCTGTTTACCAATACCGGAAAAGCTCCTTTGATTTTAACCCAGGTAAGAGCAGGCTGCGGATGTACGACTCCGGAATGGAGCCGCCACCCCATATTACCGGGAGAAACGGGCAAAATAAAGGTAAGCTTCAATCCCCGCCACCGGAAAGGTTCTTTTGTCAACAGCGTTACCGTAAATTCCAACGCCCTTCCACCCGTCGTATCCTTGACGGTCCGGGGAAAAATCAAGTCGCAAGCGGCCGACCCCTATGCCGGCTATCCCTACAGCGCCGGGAATCTCAAAATGAGACGGAAAGAGGTCAACTTCGGAACTATCACGCATACAGACCAGGTCCGGAAAACCATAGAAATTGTAAATACCGGACAACAACCGCTCTCCCTCAGTGTTCTTTCGGACAGCAAACACCTGACGGCCAGTGTTCTTCCGAACGTTTTACAGAAAGGAGAAAAAGGGGAAATCCACATTACTTACGACGCCGGCCTGAAAAACGACTGGGGATTCGTCTCCGACACAATCCGGCTGAAAACCGATGAGCCGGCAGATCAGTCCTTTCACATAGTAGCTAACATTACAGAGGATTTTTCCGCTTATAAAGCCGATAATTATGCTTCGGCTCCCCGAGCCGTCTTCTCGGAAAAGGAAGGCATACTCGGTAAACTGACTAAAAATTCGACTAAAAAACACGATTTTTACATCCAGAATGCCGGAAAATCGGATTTGATCATCCGAAAAATAAAAACTTCCGACGACCGCAACCTGACGGTTCACCCGTCGAAAATGACCGTTAAACCCGGGAAAAAAATAAAAGTGAATTTGGTATTGAAAACGGACGACCGGCCCGGAAAAAAGATAAAAATCATTTCTTTTACCCTGAACGATCCGAAGAATACCATAGTTACCTATAAGTTATCGGGAAATATACAGTAACACCCCTGCGTCTCTCTGTCCAAGGACATATAGGAAAGGCCGGCATTTATCGGGGGGGGGGGAATTTCCCGCAAACCTTACGTTCTTTTAATGACACAACCAATACGATAACCAGAATGAAACCATTTTTATTGCTTATCGTCGCTTTATTCGCTACAACAACACTTTTCGCCCAGAAAGGGTTTATCCGTTTTAAAAATCCGGAAATAGAACTGAAGGATCTGAAAGCGGACGATATTCCTACGGAAGTAAAATTCACGTTTACCAATACAGGGAAAGCGCCGGTTATCATCAAGCGGGTGTCCGGCATGAGCATCCGCATGCAGACACAATGGAGCAAAAAACCCATCGCTCCCGGCGAATCTTCCGATATCCGGATATCGTTTCTCTCAATGAGTATGCCCAAAAATTTCAATTATACCGCTATCGTTCATTCGAACGCAGCCAATCCGGAAGAAACTTTGCGGCTAAAGGCCAATATCGTAGACAACCCCCTGAAACCGGAATTACTTTACCGGTATGACCTTTCCGGTCTGAAATTTAAAACCGGATATATCGACTTCCAAAACGTATATACCCAGGAGACCGTAAAGGATACCCTCTATTATTTCAATACCCTCGACAGTGCTGTCACTCTGAGCACTCTTTATGCACCTCCGTATATCGATCTGGAATTCATTCCGGAAAAGATTCAGCCTAAAAAAAGAGGAATGATCATTCTGACCTACAAAGGAGCGGAAACGAACGACTACGGTTACCTGTACGATATGATAGCCCTTCGCTTGAACAATCAAAATTCCTACCACAACCGGATTTCTGTCAGTGCCAGGATTACGGAAGATTTCAGCAAACTGACGGAAAAAGAATTAGCCGAGGCACCGGTAGCCCATTTTGAAAAGAAAAATATCGGATTTGGAGAAATCCAGCCCGGGAAAAAAGTCAATTGCGATTTTTTACTGATCAATAAAGGGAAATCAAATCTGATTGTCCGGAAAATTAAAACCAGCTGCGGCTGCACGGCTGTAACCGTGGGGCAAACAACCCTCGCTCCCGGACAAAAAACCACCATACGGGCCATATTCGATTCGGCGGGAAGAAGCGGACGTCAATATAAATCGGTGTCGGTCATCACCAACGACCCGAAAAACCCGGAAATTACCCTCAACCTCTCGGGCACCGTAGCGGAGCGGAAATAGAACAGGGAGTTAATCGCTTATCATGCGTTTAATTACTTTAAGCGTATGGGTGTAACGTTTCAGTTCTTCGTTAAAAATTCCCTGATGGTCGATTTTATCCACCCTTACTTTTCCGGAGGCGTGAATGATGCGGTTCTTTTCCCATAACACCCCGACATGAGTAATGGCTCCGGCCTCATCTCCGAAAAAAGCCAAATCTCCGGGCAGAGCTTCTTCGATAAACGAGAAATTCTGACCGCAATTGACCTGTAAAGCAGCATCCCTGGGAATACCGATACCCGCCAACCGATAGACCATCTGCGTCAATCCCGAACAGTCGATGCCGTAAGGCGAACGTCCTCCCCACAGATAAGGCGTATTGTAATACATCAAAGCATAGGTGATGATCAATTCCCGCAAACTTTCTATTCCGACATCTTTCGTACGGGTAACCAGCGTATACTCGTCTTCTCCGATTCGCATCTCCCGGTTTTCCGCCTGAAAAAAGGGAAGCACACTCCCGGCAACCAGCAATTTATGGCCGTAATCCCCCTTTTTTGTCACGATATTGAAAACTTCGGTCGTCAACACGGGAGATTCCATCCCGTATTTCCCGGCATACTCTTCGCTGACCCCCACATGCATTCTTTTATCGATCCATCCCTCATAACCGTCGTGAAACAATTTCACATATACCCATTTTTCCGTTTCTTCCAACACTTCATACAACTCCCCGAACAAAACCTGGGAAACCATTTCACTGCGCTCCGACTGTTCTTTCCGCATCGGAACAATGCTTAAATCCGCTATACCGAAAGCCATATTTTCAAAGATTAAATTCGATTCTTCTCTCCGTAAAAACATTTACAAATTTACCCGCTTCGTCCATTTCAATTGGCGGTAAGCCGCATTCAGGGACGGATAAACCGACTGAGGGATATAAATAGCCACTCCACTAAAAGCATTTATCGGAGTAAATCCCCCTACCGCCACCGAATAGTAGGAAGGTGTTGCCGCTTTATATATTACACATTTATCGAGCGTTTTACTGAATTCTTCAAACCGGGCCGGCTCCAAAGAGCGGATGTAATCCCCGAAGTCGAAATACAAAAGATCCCGTCCATAACCGAAACGCTGAATCTTTTGTAAATTCACCTCCTGTTCCCCATCCCTATCCTTCAGCAATTGGCGGGAAAGCACAGCCAACTCCTCCAGCGCTTCCGTTTTGACTACGCTCACCGTAGCCGAGCGGTAATATCCGCTCTGTTTATCGTAATATTCGTAATACTCCCGGGCTACAGCTTTCAAGTCCGGTTTTTTCTTCATCAAATGAGTCATCATGCTCTTATAAACAAAACCGGGAACCAGCACCTCAGCGGGAGAAAAAACTACATAATCCGCTTTATCCCTAAGCTCGTAGGCCACTTCAACCGATCCCATAAAACAGGCATCGAAAATGACAAAATCCATTTTTACCGGCAATGCCCCGGCAAAATCTTTCAATTCCATCTCCGAACTACCGTCCGTAATGATAGACTGCGGACGGGCCAAAGCCTGGGCCGGCAGCCAACCGGAGCCGTGAGAAAGTACCACCAAGCCATAGGATTGCGCCGGATATTCTTCCGTAATCTCCGTCAGTACCCGACGAAAAACAGCAGGATCGGCAGAATTACTTTCTTCGTAACGCCTGACTTCTTCCTGGACGGCTTTTCCGTCTTTCCAATAAATTCGGGTCAGATAAGGAGCTTTTCCCCGGGGATCGGCATACACCAACAGATAGCCGTTAAAAGAAGACTTCCAACCACTTACCAGACTTTCGATCTTCTCCCGGTCTTCTCCTGAAAAATTATTATCCACCCCCAAATACACGACAACCGTGCGCAGAGCTTCTCCATTCACCGGCCCCGGGCTGTCGTCATGACAAGCTACCGCTAAAACAAGCAGCATCCCTATAAAAAATAATCGCATAAACTGTAATTCTAATAAAATTCAAGTATACGGATTATTTTGCAAAAAGGAAAAGGTCTTCCCATTTATTTAACAAAGGTATCGTATTTTTATCGTTTCATACCCGAAGGGGGTGCCGGCCGCTCGCTGCTCAGGGAATACGGTTTTCCGCCGGAAGTAAATATCCGCTTCTTATTGGGACGGCTGCTCATTTCGAAGAACAGGGTCCCTCCTTCCGTCAAATCCCGATGAGTGATGTAAGCATTCGGACACAGCTTGCCGTTCCAATAAACCGCTCGCACATACCGGTTCCTATCACTTACTTGGGGAGCTTCGATATTCAATAGCTTTCCGTTTTCCAAACGTATACTCATCCGGGGGAAATAAGGAGCTCCGAACACATACTGATCCGATCCGGGACATACCGGATAGAAACCCATGGCACTGAAGATATACCAGGCGGACATTTGGCCGCAATCGTCGTTTCCGCACAATCCGTCGATGTGATTCCGGTACATCCGGTTCATAATCTCCCGGTCCCAGTATTGTGTTTTCCAGGGTTGGGAAGTCCACATATATAAATAAGCGATATGGTGACTGGGTTCGTTTCCGTGTACATAATTCCCCATCAAACCTTCTTCGGTGATATCTTCGGTACCGGCATAGTATTTGGGGGGAAGATGCATGGTAAACAAAGAATCCAGACGCGCGATAAAACGGGGCTCGCCTCCCATCTTCCGCATCAACCCTTCCACGTCCTGAGGCACATAAAACGAATAATTCCAGGAATTTCCCTCTATAAACCCCTGCCCGTGCGTCTCCAGCACGTCAAAATCCTTTTTCCAGGCTCCGGCTGCATCCCGGGGCCGAACGAATCCCGTTTGCGGGTCGAAGAGCAAGGTATAAGCAAAAGCCCTTTTTCTATAGGAATTGGCAATGTCGTCCCGGCCCATTCTTTGGGCCATCCGATAAATCGTCCAATCGTCATAACCGTATTCCAGGGTAACGGAAGCCGAACTACCGCTTTTTTCCACCGGCACATATCCCAGTTCCCTATACTCTTTCGTTCCTTCCAGGTAGGGAATGGCGGAACTGCTCAGCACCGCTTCCAAAGCCAATTTTTCATCCATCGGAATTCCCTTTATATAAGCGTCCGCCACCACTGAAACCCCGTGATAACCGATCATACACCAGTTTTCATTCCCCATGTGCGACCATATCGGGAGGGCTCCGTGAACACTCTGACGATAATGCGACAGCATACTGCCTATGATGTCCGCACTCCTGCCCGGATACAATAAATTATACAAAGGATGCAAGGCCCGATAGGTATCCCATACGGAAAACACCGTATAATTGGTAAAATTCCGGGCTTCGTGAATTTCCTGATCCAAACCGCGATAACGGCCGTCCACATCCATGTATACCGACGGATTGATCAAAGTGTGATACACGGAAGAATACAAATTACAACACAGGTCGTAGTCCCCTTCCACTTCAATCCGGCTTAACTCTTCTTCCCATTTCTGCTCCGCCGCCGCTTTCAACTGCCCGAAAGACCGTCCTCCGGTTTCCTTTTTCAGATTGGCTAAGGCCCCCGAAGCACTTACCGGAGATAAAGCCACTTTCACTTCCACAGCTTCGTTATCCTGAAAATCGAAATCGAAATAAGCGATCACCCGTCTTCCCCCGATTTCGGGGAAATTGTGGTAAAGATCGAATTTCCGCCAGAAACCGCTGTATGGCGTTTTTCCTCTCTCCCGGTAACCGTAACTTTTAAAGGGTTTTGAAAAAGTGATGGCAAAATAGGTATAATTTACCCTCGCCCAACCGTTGGTAATCCGGTAACCTGTCACCAGCGTATCGTTTTCTATCCGTAAATTAGCCCAAAGGACCTTACCGTCGTAGTTGTAGATACCATGGATGAGGTCCAGCAAAATATGCCCTTCCCCTTTCGGGAAGGTATACTTATGGATCCCCGTCCGGGAAGTAGAGGTCAGTTCCGCCTGTATGCCGTAATCGTCCAGCTTCACAGCATAATAACCGGGATGAACCCGTTCGGTAGCGTGAGAAAAACGGGAACGGTAACCGGCATCCGGATCCTCGGCCGTACCGGGGTTAAACTTCACTTTTCCCCTCACGGGCATGAGCAGAATATCTCCTAAATCGGCATGCCCCGTACCGTTAAAATGCGTATGACTGAACCCCACGATCGTCGAATCCTTATACTGATATCCGGCGCAATATGCATAGGCCCGGGGCTGATACACCCCGTCGACGTTATGAGGAACCGTATCCGTATCGGGACTCAACTGGACCAGCCCGTTAGGAACACAGGTCCCCGGAAAAGTATGCCCCATTCCGTTTGTACCGATCAGAGGATTTACATAATCAATCTTGCGCTGAGAAAAAGTATAACCGGAAAAGAAAACCCCCAAAATGATTCCTCCAATAAAAAGTCGCTTTTTCATACCTGAATGAATTAAAAAAGAAAGAGATTCAGCACCCACCGATTCCACCGGACTCACTGTCTAAACATCCTCCGAACGGTGTATCCCAGCTCGGATTTATCCGGACACAAAATTACTCATTTTTCAGAGAATCCACAGGATTTGCTGTAGCAGCTTTCCAGGTCAGCATACTTACACACAGTAAGGCTATAACGAACATCAGGATAAAGGCCCCAGCAAATACCCACCAGCTTAATTCCGTTCTATAGGCAAAACCCGATAGCCAGCGCACAACCACAAAATAGGCCACCGGACATACCAAAACGAAACCAGCCAGCAAACGAATCAGGAACTTACGGTTCAGCAACCCCATAATCTGGAATTCAGTAGCTCCCATTACTTTGCGTAAACCGATGCTTTTTGTTTTCTGTTCGATAAAAAATACCACAAAAGCCAGCAATCCCAAACAGGCGATGACAACCGACAAAACCGAAAACAAGAATAGCCTCAAAGCAAAAACATCTTCCGAACCGTAAAGCCGGACGTAATCGTCCTCCAGAAAACTATACTGATACAAAGTTCCCGGGTAAAACTCCCGATAACAACTCTCAATATACTGCAGGGCTTTTTCCCGGTTTTCAGGTGCAATCCGGATGTAAACATCGATTTGACTGTTAAAACCGCCTAGCAATCCCAGGTACATCGGACTAACCGGCTCATGCATCGACCTGAAATTGAAATCTTTTACCACGCCGATCCGGTTACCTCCCAAATAATTCTGTACAGGAGCTAAGGAAGCGATTTCTTTCGCCATCCGCTGATTGATAATAAATTTTTGATTGACGCTCCAACCGATGTCTTTTATCACCTGGTCTGCCTCATGAAAACCTTCTCCTTCCACAATTTTCAAACCCATTAAATCCAGAAAAGGCGCATCTACCCAGGTAACATACACTGCTTCTTTATTCTCCCAACCGCTCACATCCAGGTGAAAACCCTTTTCCCGGATGTTGTAAATCGGATCTTTGGAAGCTCCTACCTGCAGTACCGCCGGATTTTGCAATAAAGCCGTTCTAAAACCGGGATATTTACTATACAAAACCCGCTCCCGGTTCCCATGCACCACGACAATATTCTTCCGGTCGTATCCGGTGTCGAAATGCTTCATGTAATTTACCTGTTTATAGATAAAAAGCGTGGATATGATCAATCCCATAGAAACGGCAAACTGTAGAATCATCAGTCCGCTTTTAAACCGCTGCAAAGCCAGGCTTTCGTTTTTCTGCGAATTCATCGAGTCGAACCGGTTCAACCGAGTGAGATAGAAGGCCGGAAATATGCCGGATAACAAACCGCAAAGCAAAGGCACGGCTACCCACAATACCAGAGCAGGCAAAAAGGTGAGTTGAGACATATCCCCCAGACCGATCCACTGTTGTAAGAAAGGGGCCAGTCCCTGGGCTAGCAGCCAAGCCACCCCCATCGCTATAAAACAGGTAAAAACCGAATCAAATACAAGGAAAGCTATCAGGGAGGTCCGCCCGGCACCCAATATCCGTTTCATCCCGATCGTGCGGGATTTTTCAGCTACCTTAGCCGTAGCGATATTGACATAATTGATAATACTTATTGCCAAAACCAGAATGGTAAGCATCATCAAAATACGGAGGTTGTTAGAATTGCCGTGATCAGCAAAACCCAAAACTTCGTTATCGAAATAAATATCCGTGTAATTGCGTACCAAAGCCTGGTTTACGGACTGCGGAATCTGATCCTCTTTATAACCGATTTCTTTCAATTTAGCGGCATATAGCTGCTCGAATTTCCCGGTAAATTGTATTCTGTCGGTACCCGGTTTTAACCGGAGGTAGGTTTCGAAATTTGCGAAATTCCACTCTTCCGTCATCTTACTCCCTAACAAATGATTGGCCGTTTCCAGCATTCCCAGAATGCGGGGGCTTCGGATGCCCGGATTTTTTATGTCTTTAAATAAAGCTTGTACGGTCAAAGGAATGTTATGCCGGAGGATTAAAGTTTTTCCGATAGGATCGGATTCTCCGAACAACTGTTTTGCCGCCGATTCACTCAGCAGAACTCCGTCAGGACGGTAAGTGGAATCTCCCCGGACCAGGCGGAGGGAAAAGAAGGAAGCATAGGTAGCATCAGCCAGAAAAACTTTTTCCCGGGTAAACACTTCCTCTGTCTCCTGTTGAGCCGGCACATGTATCGCGGCATTGTTATCCAGAAAAATCCGGCAGTATTGTTCCACTTCCGGCATAACGTCGCACAACCAGGGACCGTATGCTCCTGCAGTCAGTCCCCAGGCCGTCTCCACCCGTACGATATCTTCCCGATACTCTACATCCGCGTCATGATTCCATTCGCCGATTACATGAGTATACATGACGATAACAGCCGTAAAGGCGAGAATCAAACCGGCGGAGTTCACAATAAAAGTAAAAGGCCGGTTCCGTTTTGTCCGGATGAGTTCTTTCAGAGACGTCCACATAACAAAAAGAATTTAAGTTTTTTCCAAAGTTCTATTCCGTTTTCAGCGAATCGACCGGATTGGCCGTGGCAGCTTTCCAGGTGAGAACGCTCACGCTCAAGACGGCAATGAGGAACATGATCACAAACGCCAGAGCAAAGATCCACCAGCTCAGAACGGTTTTATAAGCAAAATTATCCAGCCAAAGAGAGACCACATAATATACCACGGGACAGGCGATAATAAAGGCTATAAAAAGACGGCGCATAAAATCCCGGTTCAGCAGTTCCAGAATCTGGTACTCGGTAGCCCCCATCACTTTCCGGACGCCGATACTCTTGGTCTTCTGTTCGATAAAAAATACCACAAAAGCGAGTAAGCCTAAACAGGCAATTACGATAGACATTCCGGTAAACGACAACAACCGGCGGGCAAACAAATCCTCGTTCCCGTACAGCCGGGCATAATCGTCATCCATAAAACTATATTCGTAAAACGTCTGAGGATAAATCTGCCGGTAACATTTCTCTATATGAGCCAAAGCCTCCTCCCGCTGCTCGGGAACAATACGGATATAAGCATCTGCCATCTGCTGCCGTCCGTTGATATACCCGAAATACATCGGTTGGATGGGTTCGTGCATGGACTGGAAATTAAAGTCTTTGACTACTCCGATCTGGACATCAGACAGATAACTATGATCGGGCGACTGCGAAGCTATTTCCTTCGCCATCTGTTGATTGATGATGTATTTTTCCCGGTTATTCGCTCCTTCGCGGAAACCTTCCCCTTCCACCAGTTTCAGTTTCATCAGCTCCATAAAATTTTCATCGATCCAGGTTACATTTCCTCCCACTTCTTCTCCGGTGCCGGGAATCCGCAAATATCCGCCCCGTTCTCCGATGTTATAAATGGGTTCTTTAGCAGCCGCTACATTCCGGATGGCAGGATGTTGTAACAAAAGATTGCGGAATTCTTTAAATTTTTGCAACAGGATGGCGTCTCCATGTCCGCGGACCACCACCACATTATTCCGGTCGTAACCGGGATCCATCTCCTTCATGTAGTCCACTTGTTTCTTGATTAACAAAGTAGAAATAATCAGTCCCAGAGAAACGGCAAATTGCAGTACCATCAACCCTCCTTTCAGTCGTTGCAAAGCCAGGCTTTCGTTCCGTTGCGAATTCATCGATTCCAGACGATTCATCCGGGTGAGATAAAAGGCCGGGAAAATCCCCGACAATAGTCCGCTTACCAGAGGCACGACCACAAAAAGAATCACAGCGGCCCAACCATCGAGATGCAACACTTCTCCGCATCCCAGCCATCCGGCCAGATAAGGGAAAGAGATACGGGCAATCACCCAGGCAATCCCCATAGCCAACCAGCAAGTCACTACCGAATCCAGGACAATGGAAGAAACCAGACTTCCTCTTTCCGCCCCCAAAGTCCTTTTCAGACCGATAATCCGCGATTTATCAGCCACCCGCGCCGTCGCCATATTTACATAATTGATAATACTCACCACCAATACCAATATGGAAATCAAAATCAGGATATCAATATTCGAACGATTACCGTGGCGGGCTCCGTCGAGCAAGGAACCGAAATAAAGGTCTTCGTAGGGTATCAATTCGGCCTGCGACAAAGATCCCTTTATATTTTCTTCTTCCTCCCCAAAGCTCCGTAACTTTTCGGCATACAACTCCCTGTATTTTTCCGTCAAAAGCTGAAGATCACTCCCCGGAGCCAACTTGAGATAAGACTCCCAGTTCGATGACCACCAGGAATCGCTGTACCCTTCCTGCCACACCTTATCCACATAATGCAGGTTGATCAATATCTTCGGACTCCGCAAACCCGGATTGACAATGTCTTCGAAAACTGCCGAAACGGTCATCGGCTTTGCTTCCCCCAACACGATCTGTTTCCCGACCGGGTCGCTGTCTCCGAAAAACTGCCGGGCCATACTCTCGCTCAGCATCGCCTGCTCAGTTGTCGCCAATGCATCCTGCCTCGCCCCGCTTATGATACGCAGCGAAAAAAACGAAGGATAAGTGCTGTCGGCCATCACTACTTCCTCCTCCGAATAGAGTTCCTCCGCTCCTTTCTGATAAGGAATGAATACCGAAACATGCAGGTTTAAAACCCGGCAGTACGCTCTTACTTCCGGCAAACTTCCGGCCAGCCAGCTGGCATAAGCACCCGGTGTAATGCCCCAGCTCCCATTTCTCACCCGTACGATATCCGCCCGGTCCAGGACATCACTGTCGTGATTCAGCTCCCCACGAACATAAGTAAACATGATAATCACTGCTGTAAAAGCCAAAGCCATCCCCACCGTGTTGACGATAAAAGAAAACGGCTTATTCCGCTTCGTCCGTATCAGTTCTTTTAATTGTATCCACATATCTTTTTATTTAATGAATTTAATCACAACACCCGCTTAAATATCAAAAAACATGCCTAATTTTTATTAAATTGATTATCAAAATATTATCCATTAAAGCCGGTTTTAAATTGTCTAATTTTTAGACAGGTTTGTATAAAAAACAGACATTTTCGGTCAGGCCGTATTTTTCCCCTGAATCCTTCCGGAAAGAAGGTTTCCAAGGGAAAAAACTCCGTATATTTATGGAAATGAAAAAGGGAGAAAACCAACCTCCGCAGGAGAATCGCTTTACCCGGTAAAGGAAAAGAGGATGCCTATCGCTCACCAGAAAGGGGCAAAGGGAAAATCGAAAAACAAGCGGTACCGGAAGAAAGAAACGATTAAAAATTTATTTTACCGCCTTATTCTTCTATCTGACCGCCGGCCATATCCAGCAATTCGGTCGTAATGCCCTGTTGACGAAGTTTGTTGTATTCCAGTTGAAGACTTCCCAGCAACTTAACGGCATTGTCATTGGCCATCTGCATCGCAAGAATACGCACGGCCTGCTCCGAAGCCCGGTTTTCCAGCAAGGCTTTGTAAAACATCGTACGGATCACTAAAGGGTAAAGAATTTCAAATATCTCTTTGCAATCCGGCTCATAGATGTACATCAATACCTTATCCGTATAATCCGGCCCGGCTTGTTCTTCGGGAACCCGGGGTTTGAGGGGAAGCAATTGCAAACGCTTTACCACCTGAGTTCCCCGGCTTTTGAAATGGGTATAGATCACTTCCGCCCGGTCGATTTTTCCCTCCCGGAAACGGGCGATCAATTCATCGGACAGCACTTGTACGGCTTCGGCGTACGGACCGTTGGCGAAAACATCGGGTACCTTCTTTTCCGCAATGCCTCGGGTCCGCCTGATGTCCCCCAGTATTTTTTTCCCGATGGGATAAACCTCGGGTTCCACTTGAGCGGCATGATATTCATTTACCGCTTCCAAAAACTTCCTGTAGATATTTATATTGAACGCCCCACACAGTCCCTCATCCGTACCCAGCACCACCAAGGCGGCGTTCCGGACCGTCCGCTCCTGCCGGAGCGAAGATTCATAATCGCAATCCTTTTCATTCACATGCCTCAAAATGGACTGCAATTGTTCTTCATAAGGCAAAGCGTGATTCATCGCAGCTTCCGCCTTACGAAACCGGGCCGAAGAAATCATTTTCATCGCACCGGTAATTTTCTGGGAAGACTGAACCGAATTAATCCTCCGCTTCAATTCACGCATAGTTGCCATAATCGAAATTTTTCATTTTAGTCCAACCATAATCTGTCTGTCTCCACCGAACGTTTATTCCTTAAAACGTTCCGCCACTTCCAGGGCAATACGGGTCATCAAATCCGCCGCTTCATCGTCCAGTACTCCTGCTTTCAGCCGTTCCAGCACCTCTTTTTCATAACGGGCGTGCAACAGCTCCAGAAAGAGTTTTTCAAAATCCGCCACGTGATGAAGAGGAACGTCCTTCAACAATCCCTGTGTACCACAAAAGATCACGGCAATCTCTTCCTCCACCGGCATAGGAGCATACTGAGGCTGTACCAGCAGGTGGGCGTTTTTGCGTCCTTTGTCTATGACCATAGCGGTAACAGGGTCCATATCACCTCCGAACTTGGAGAAAGCTTCCAGTTCCCGGTACTGGGCCTGATCGATTTTCAAGGTACCGGCAATTTTTTTCATCGATTTCAATTGGGCATTGCCACCGACCCGGGATACTGAAATACCGACATTGATTGCAGGACGCATACCTTCATTAAACAAAGCCGTATCCAGAAATATCTGTCCGTCGGTAATCGATATCACATTAGTCGGGATATAAGCGGAAACATCTCCCGCCTGGGTTTCGATAATAGGCAGAGCCGTCAGGGAACCTCCTCCCTTTATGCCCGCACGGAGAGCATCCGGCAAATCGTTCATCTGAGCGGCGACTTCATCATTGGAAATGATACGGGCCGCCCGTTCCAGCAAACGGGAATGCAAATAAAATATATCGCCCGGATAAGCCTCACGTCCGGAAGGACGCCTGAGAATCAGGGAAATCTCCCGATAGGCTACCGCCTGTTTGGAAAGATCGTCGTAAATCACCAAGGCGTCTCTTCCGCTATCCCTGAAATATTCCCCGATAGAAGCGCCGGCAAAAGGAGCATAATAACGCATGGCTGCCGAATCGGAAGCATTGGCCGCCACGATGATGCAATACTCCAAAGCTCCTTTTTCCCGCAGTACATTGACCAGTGTAGCCACGGAAGAAGCTTTCTGTCCGATGGCTACATATATGCAGTAGAGGGGTTTACCCTGACGGAAATTATCCCGTTGATTCAATATGGTATCGATAGCGATAGCCGTTTTCCCGGTTTGACGGTCACCGATGATCAGTTCCCGTTGGCCTCTCCCGATAGGCACCATGGAATCCACCGCTTTGATGCCCGTTTGCAAAGGTTCTTTTACCGGCTGACGGAAAATCACGCCCGGAGCTTTACGTTCCAACGGCAATTCGATGGTTTCGCCCGGAATAGGCCCCGCTCCGTCTATAGGATCCCCCAGCGTATTGATAACCCGGCCCAGCAAACCTTCCCCTACCCGCAACGAAGCGATGTGGCCGGTGCGCTTCACCGTAAAATTCTCTTTTACCCGGTCGCCCGCATTCATTAAAATCACACCCACATTATCCTGCTCCAGATTCATCGCCACCCCTCTTACCCCGTTCTCGAATTCTACCAGTTCACTGGAGCGCACGTTATCCAGACCGAAGACATGTGCCACCCCATCCCCCACTTCCAATACGGTTCCCACTTCCTCAAAAACCGTTTTGGTGTCTACACCTTTGAGTTGCATCTCCAGTATATCCGAAACTTCATCCAATTTACTCATAACCTAAGTTTTATTTTAAGACCTGCACTTTTTCCGGAATCGTCATACAGATCAATTATTCAACAATTCTTTACGTATCTCTTTCAATTCCTTACGAACCGAAGCATCCAATTGTTCAGAACCCATATGGAGGATAAACCCGCCGATAAGCGAGGGATCTACAAAGGTGGAAAATTCCAGCTTATAAGGGGTATGTTTACGAACGGTTTCCTGAATTTTAGCGACGACCGCCTCCGACAAGGGAGCAGCCGTAATAATCTTTACCAAAAGTATGTGTTCGGCTTTACGGTATAATTCCTCGTACATCAAAGCGATCGTCCGGATGTATCCCTCCCGGTGATTTTTAATAATCAGACGAATCGCTCTCACGTACACTTCTCCCGGATCGATACCGATTGCTGAAGAAAGCAAAAGCTCCTTATCTTTCGCCGATAAAACAGGGTTGAGTAAAGCCTTTTGCAAATGCGGGTGTGTCTGGTAATTTTCCAGAAACACTTTCATTTTCTCGTATACGGCTGTTTCTGCCCCTACTTCTTTCGCATAACGGAAAAATGCTTTCGCATACCGTTGTGAAATTAACCCTTCGTTCATAAACCCGCGGTTTTATTCCTTATAAGCAGGACGGAGAAGTGTCGCTCTCCGTAAAAATCCCGCTAATTCATCTCTTCCAAATATTTTTCTACCAATTCTTCCTGTTCTTTATTTTCGGACAGGTCTTGCCGGATTACTCTCCCGGCTATTTCCAAAGAAAGTTGTCCCACCCGTCTTTTCAACTGCACTTCCGCTTCCCGCTTCATCTGCTCGGCGGATAAACGGGCCCCGTCCAACACTTTCTGTGCTTCCACCATTGCGTTTTTTTTCGCCTCTTCGATCATTTTTTGTTTTAAACGCTGGGTCTCCTGCAAAATTTCCAATTGCTTTCTCTGTGCATCCTCTAAAAGTGCGCGTGCATCGGCTTCCGCCTGTTTTTTCCGGTTTATCGCCTCTTGGGTATAGAGTACCCCTTTGTCGATAAAATCCGCTCTTTCTTCCACACTTTTGAGAATAACGGGCCAGGCAAATTTCGCCAGTATACCCAAAAGAATCAGGAAAACGACCAGCATCCAAAATACCAATCCGAATTCCGGCTCGAATAATGCCATAATCTTTTATTTTATATAGTACATATCGAATACGTAACTCTAAGGGTTCTCCCTCTTACCTTTCAGGTCCCGCCGGATTTATCCGTCCCGGTTCAAACCGTTCGAAACAAAAAAGGTTACTTGAGGAACAAAACCAATACGCATACGATGATCGCAAACAAAGCCACCCCTTCCACCAAAGCCGCTATCACAATCATATTCGTCCGGATCGTATTGGTCTGTTCCGGCTGGCGGGCCATGGCATCCATCGCATTGGCACCGATTTTACCGATTCCTATCCCCGCTCCGATGGCGGTTAATCCAGCTCCGATACAAGCTCCGACTTTAACCAGACTCATGCCGGCTGCTATCTGTAAGGCAATAATACTCAACATAATCTTCAGTTTTTAGTTGTTATAAAATATAGTTTTATTTATTTTTAATTTGCATTTTCTTTTCCGACCCGGGCCAGATTGATAAAAATAGTGGATAATATCATAAATACGTAAGCCTGAATAAAACAAATCAGGAAATCCACCAGCCCCATAAACAGGGCGAACAATACGGCAATAACGGTAGAAGTCCCCAAAGCTGCCGTCCCCATCGCCCCGAAAATAAAAATAAGGGAAATCAAGACCAGAGTAATCAGATGTCCCGCCAGCATATTGGCAAACAAACGGATCATTAAGGCCACCGGCTTGGTAAACATACCGAATATCTCAATCAATGGCATAATCGGCAAGGGAAACTTCAGCCAGCGGGGCACGTCCGGCCAAAACATTTCTTTCCAGTATGCTTTGGTCCCCGAAACGTTCACGACGACAAAAGTACATACCGCCAAAACCAGCGTAATCGAAATATTCCCCATCACATTGGCTCCCCCGGGAAATACGACCATCAGTCCCAATAAATTGGAAAACAGGATGAAGAAAAACAGCGTGAGCAGGTAAGGCCCGTATCGCCTCGCTTCTTTTCCCAATACGGATACGATAACTTCCGTATACATCATATCGATGAGCATCTCCATGAGGCCTAACCTTCGGCGGGGAGCTTTCAACGGATTCCGCTTATACCAGCGTACCATAGGAAAAACCGCCCAAGCCACCAGCAAAGCCGTGATAAAAAGCGCCAATACGTTCTTTGTAACCGACAGGTCCCAGGGACGATACACTTGTCCGCCCTCCCCCTTTTGCACTACTTTTCCATCGTAATCCCCTCCTTTAGCCAGGTAAAAACCTTTATAAACCTTCCCGTTTTCCAAACGGGAAGAGCTGAATAGATACCATTTCCCCTGCTGACTCCGTACGATAACCGGCAAAGGAATACTCACTCTTCTGCCGTGCGGCAACTCGATGCTCCAACCGTATTCATCTCCCAAATGCTCGAAAATGACCTGCTCCGGGTCAAAAACAGCCGTACCCTCCTTTTTCTCTTCTGCCCGGAGTACCGCAACAGAAAACAAACTCAGCAAGAGTACGATTGCGATGGAAATCCATCCTTCTTTCATCTTCATATACCGTTCTTTTACCCTTAAAGAATTAAAATACCTTGTTCCCGGGCGGAATTACGATCCGCCTGCCGATGGCTTTTCAGCCGATACATACCGTCACCCGGTTATCCCTGACTTCTACGATCCCTCCCTTTACCTGAAGGCGACTTTCCTTCCCTGCGACCGTATACACAATCTCTCCGGGAACCAGGGTGGATATCAAAGGCGCATGACCGTTCAATACGGTAAAGGGACCGCAGGCTCCCGGCAAGGTCACCCGCTCCGCAGAACCGTCAAAAAGCACTTTTTCAGTCGATATAACCCTTACTATCATATACTTGCGTCCTTTGTGTTATTTTCCGGCTTTCGCCATCATCTCTTTCCCCTTTTGTATGGCCTCGTCTATGGTCCCCACGTTCATAAACGCTTGTTCCGGATATTCGTCCATATCTCCTTTCAGAATCATTTTAAATCCCCGGATGGTTTCCTCCAGAGGCACCATAACTCCCGGAATTCCGGTATATTGTTCGGCTACATGAAAGGGCTGAGAAAGAAAACGTTGAGCCCTTCTCGCCCGGGCCACAATTGTTTTATCCGAATCGGACAATTCGTCTACGCCCAAAATCGCAATAATGTCCTGCAATTCGTTATAGTGTTGCAACAATTCAATTACCTGTTGGGCCGTATGATAATGGTCTTCTCCTACAATATTGGGATCGAGAATACGGGAGGAAGATTCCAACGGATCCACCGCCGGATAGATCCCCAACTCGGTAATCTTCCGGCTCAGCACGGTAGTGGCATCCAAAAAATTAAAAGTCGTCGCCGGAGCCGGATCTGTCAGGTCATCGGCCGGTACGTAAATCGCCTGTACCGAAGTGATGGACCCGTACCGCGTAGATGCAATCCGTTCCTGCAATTTTCCCATCTCCGAAGCCAAAGTGGGCACATACCCCACAGCCGAAGGCAAACGCCCCAACAAAGCCGACACATCGCAACCCGCCTGGGTGAAACGGAAAATATTATCGATAAAAAGTAAAATCTCATTTCCGCCTTCATTGGAGTCCCGGAAAGTCTCCGCAACCGTCAATCCCGATAATGCCACCCGCAAACGGGCGCCGGGAGGCTCATTCATCTGACCGAACACCAGCGTAGCCTGGGAATTATTTACCTTCTCCATATCCACGCTTTTTACATCCCAGTTCCCCTTTTCCATCTCTTCCAAAAAACGGTCCCCGTAATTGATCACTCCCGATTCGATCATTTCCCGCAGCAAATCGTTTCCCTCCCGGGTACGTTCGCCTACACCCGTAAATACGGAATACCCGTTGTGCCCCTTGGCGATATTGTTGATCAACTCCATAATCAATACCGTTTTACCGACACCGGCACCTCCGAAAAGTCCGATTTTTCCACCTTTGGAATAGGGTTCCAGCAAATCGATAACTTTGATACCTGTAAAAAGGAATTCCTCCGTAATCGACAAATCTTTGAATTTAGGAGCTTCCTGATGAATGGAACGGGTGTGGCTATAATCCAAAGGCGTCAGGTGATCGATGGCATCTCCCGTTACGTTCATCAGACGGCCTTTGATCTGTCTCCCCGTCGGCATGGTCAGCGTACGGCCCAGATCGCGGGCTTTCATACCCCGGTGAAGCCCGTCGGTGGTGTCCATAGCGACACAACGCACAGTATCTTCCCCGATGTGCTGCTCGACTTCGATGATCAAACCGCTTCCGTTATCCCTTTCGATTTCCAGGGCTTCATAAATAGGAGGCAGGCTTTCCCCACCCTCCTCAAATATTACGTCTACTACAGGACCTATTACCTGAGTTACATATCCGAATTTTTCTGTCATAACCCCAATTTATTCGTCAACAATATCATACACCAACTTTAAAACGGAAACTTTCCGGAAAAGTTGCTGATTCATTTAAATTCAAAAATTATACCATTTATTCATTTTTCCCAATTACATAAGATAATTTATATAATTGTAACATAAAGTAATCCTACAAATTAAAATAAATTTTTCAATATTCAAAAATAAGTTCGCTATTTTCTTGGATATAGCGTATATTTTCCCTGGGAAAAGTGAAAAGTAGAATCAGATCCGTATTTTTCGAAGGAAATAGATATAAAACCCGTGTAAATACCGCTCTGAAAGAAAAACGGTGAATTTTTCCCCGGTAGAAAGAAAAGAAAGGGTAGCGACCCGGGAATTTTTATGCATTTCCGCCGCGTCCCCTCCAAGCGAAAAAGCCTTTTCTTGTCCCTCCGCAGAGAATTCCGTTTCACCCCCGTTGATAAAGGAGTGTTGCATACAGGCATAGGCCTCCCTCAAAGGACAGGAAAAAACGCTCTGCGACAATGTAGACCCGGATTCCGCATAGTGGGGACCGATATCCGGAACTCCGTCATTCACATCTCTGCCGAAGATCAGCAAAAATAAAATGAACAGGATACATGGGAGCAATACTTTCATAAGTCGATTTTATCCGGAAACAAAGGTAAACATTTAACCGGAAGATTATTCCCCTATACCGCTTTTTTAAATTCAGGTATATCTCTGTAAAAACGGAGGGTATATTTCGTTTTTCCGGCGGACCCGGAATTACTGCCACTGCACCGAAAAGCGTTCGTTCCGGAAATCCGGTTACGCCATCGTCAAAATTAAAGCCTGAGCGGTCAATACCCTCAAAAACATAGTGAGCGGATAAACCGTGGCATAACTGACCGAAGGCATGTCATTACCGGAAATACCGTTTGAATAAGCCAGAGCGGGGGGATCGGTAGTACTACCGGCAATCAGACCCATCAGGGTAAAATAATTAAGTTTATACACTCCCCGGGCGATGATCCCTACGAGCAGCAAAGGAATAAAAGTAATCAAAAAACCGTATCCGATCCACGCCCAGCCTCCTCCATCCACGAGCGTAGAGACAAATCCTTCACAGGCGTTCAGTCCGACACAGGCTAAAAATAAGGAAATACCGATTTCCCTCAGCATGAGATTGGCGCTCATGGTCGTATAAGTTACCAATTTATAATGAGGACCGAAACGACTGATCAGTATAGCGACGATGAGAGGACCTCCCGCTAATCCCAATTTGACAGGCTGAGGAATTCCCGGGAAGGTGAAAGGAATACTGCCCAACAGTATTCCCAAAGCAATGCCTAAAAATATAGGCACCAGATTGGGTTCTCTCAGACGGCGAAGCGAATTACCCAATACTTTTTCCACATTGACTACATCCGCCTCGGCGCCGACCACCGTTACCCGGTCTCCCATTTGGAGCTGTAAACCCGTGTGAGCCACCAAATCGACTCCGGCACGATTCACCCGGGTTATATTCACGCCGAACCCTCTTCTTAAATGCAATTGTCCCAAGGTCTTCCCGTTGATCTCCGAACGGGTTATCAAAATACGCCGGGAAACCAGATGGGTATCCATATTTTCCCATTCCGACCGGTGCATATCGATCCTTTCCCCGATAAAAGCGATAATGGTATTCAAGTCTTGAGAAGAAGCGATCACGAACAATTTATCGTCCTTTTCCAGGTGTGTCCTCGGTTTGGCTACTTCCGGAATTTCTCCCGCATGCAGGATGCGGGAAATCACAAACTTTTTATCGATGAGGGAAGCGACCTCGGAAATCTCCTTTCCGAACAAAGCCGGATTTCTCACCGCTATCGAAACATGAGTGGCCTTAGCCGCTTTTTCTTCGGCCACATTCCGGGCGGTCAGGGTTTCTTTTTCAAAATTCACCCGGAACATATACCGGATACTGATCATTGCCAGAATGATACCGACCACTCCCAGCGGATAAGCTACGGCATACCCCAAGGCTATGGCAGGCAATTCCACTCCGGCCAGATCGAAATAGGCCTGCTGGGCCGCTCCCAAACCGGGGGTATTCGTCACTGCACCGGAAAGAATGCCCACCATCGTAGTCATCGGAATCCCGGTGCTCACATGAATGATACCCGTTATCCCCACTCCCAGCAGCACAATAGCCATCGCCAGCATATTCAGCTTTACGCCCCCTTTCTTAAAAGAAGAAAAAAAACCGGGGCCTACTTGTAAACCGATGGAATACACAAACAAAATAAGTCCGAACTCTTTCAGGAAATGCAGAGCATGAGGATCCATTCTCATACCGAAATGACTGAGAACGATTCCCACAAATAAAATCCACGTAATTCCCAGTGAAATACCGGCTATTTTAATTTTCCCCAGAATAATACCGCAAAAAATAACTACCGCTAACAATAAAATTGAATGCCCGATACCGGTGCCGAATAACAAACTATCTATCCATTCCATACCTCCAGATCACTATATTTCCTCCATTTTTGATCCGCCTTCTCCCACCCTCTGCCGATTTCTCCCTTCCCCTCTCTAAAGGATTTGCAAAATTACAATTAAAAAAGGTCAGGAAAAAGTTTTCCATTCCGAAAAAGCGGAATGCGTTAAAAGTTGAAATAAAAACTTGATCTGTTTTTATTTATTATCCGAATAATTTATACCTTTGAAAACTTTAAAATGACAAATGGTACTGTTCAATCGTTTTATATTGAAATATAATTCCGCTTACATGGGACTATACGAATGCTGGATTTGTTAGTGCCGGCTCTCCTTTTCGATTATCCCGAGATATCATTAACCTGTATAATACAATCTTAATACTTTATTATGTTTTCAAAAGAAACCTATATCAACAGACGTACTCGCCTGAAAAAAGAGGTGGGCCAGGGCATCCTTCTTTTTCTGGGAAACGATGAAAGTGGAATGAACTACGCCGATAATACGTATACCTTTCGGCAGGATTCTACCTTTTTGTATTTTTTCGGTTCCGATTATGCCGGATTATCCGCTATAATCGATATAGACGAAAATCGTGAAATCATTTTCGGGAACGAACTGACCCTAGACGATATCGTATGGATGGGTACTCAGCCTACCATCCGCGAAAAAAGTACCCTGGTGGGCATCGAACATACGGAACCGACCGCTCAACTGGCAGCGTATTTGAAAAAAGCTCAGTCTCAGGGACGCCGGATTCATTATTTACCGCCGTATCGGGGAGAGCATCGCCTGAAACTACAGGCCTGGCTTGGAATCGCTCCCGCTCAGCAACAGGAACAGGCTTCCGTCGATTTTATCCGGGCAGTGGTCAATCAGCGGAACTACAAATCGGAAGAAGAAATCGTACAGATCGAAGAAGCAGTAACTACCTCCGCCGAAATGCACATCCGGGCCATGCAAATGATCCGTCCGGGCATGAGAGAATCCGAAATAGCCGCAGCTGTAACGGAAATAGCCCTGCGGGATGAAGGCAACCTTTCGTTTCCGGTCATCGCTACCGTCAACGGTCAGACCCTCCACAACCATTACCACGGCAATATAGTAAAAGAAGGAGAAATGTTCCTGCTGGATGCCGGAGCCGAAAACCGCATGCATTATGCCGGCGACCTTTCCTCGACTTTCCCGGTAGGCAAGCGCTTTAGCGACCGGCAACGGGAGATTTACAACATCGCCTTGCACGCTCACCAAACCGCCGTAGCCGCACTCCGTCCCGGAGTCGCCTTTAAAGATATCCACCTTCAGGCTGCAGCAGCCATTGTGGAAGGCATGAAAGGGCTGGGATTGATGAAAGGGGACGCCGCCGAAGCAGCGAACGCGGGGGCGCATGCTCTCTTCTTCCCTTGCGGGCTCGGCCATATGATGGGACTGGATGTACATGATATGGAAAATTTGGGAGAAGTGTGGGTAGGTTACGACGGACAGCCTAAAAGTACCCTTTTCGGCTTAAAATCGCTTCGGCTGGCCCGTACACTGGAACCTGGATTCGTACTCACGATCGAGCCGGGTATTTACTTCATTCCCGAACTCATCGACAGATGGAAAGCCGAAAAACGTTTCGCCGATTTCATCAATTATGAAAAAGTGGAAAAATACAAAGATTTCGGCGGGCTGCGCAATGAGGAAGACTATCTGATCACGCCCGAAGGGAAACGCAGGCTCGGAAAATATGTACCGACGACCCTCGAAGAAGTCGAAGCTATGCGATAAACACGATCCGCTATGACAAAAAGAATACTTCTCACTCTTAGTATACTGGCTTTTGTTTTTTCTCAATCCTTCACAAAAGCCTGCACGGTCATTGTAGCAGGAAAAAAGGCTACGGTAGACGGTAGCGTACTGAATTCCCACACCGATGCCGGAGCCGATTGCCGGATCCGCGTCGTTCCGGGACAGAAATTTCCCCGGGGAGCCCAGGCTCCGGTATATTACGGCATACAACGCGTGGATTTGCCCTTGGACGATAATGGGGAAATTCTCGGTTATATTCCTCAGGTAGAACAAACCTATACCTACTTTCAATCCGCCTACTCCCACATCAACGAATACCAACTCTGTATCGGGGAAAGTACCATGAGTCAGCGTCCGGAATTACAGGTATCTCTCGGAGAAGGGGCACAAATCATGACCGTCGAACAAGCCATGATCTTTGCCCTTCAACGGTGTAAAAATGCCGACGAAGCGCTGGAACTCATTACTTCCCTGATGGAAAAATACGGATTTCTTCCTTCTTGCGGCCCGGAATCGGAATGCCTGACGCTGGCCGATCCGGATAAAGTATGGATCCTGGAACTTTTCAGCGTCGGGAAAGGATGGACTCCGGAAAGCGGAAAACCAGGCGTCATCTGGGCAGCGCAACGACTTCCCGACGAGCACGTGGCCATTATCCCGAACTGGAGTATCATCCAGGAAATCGATTTATCGCAACCGGATCGGTTTAAAGCTTCTTCCAACTACCGGCAAGTTGCCATCGAGAAAGGATGGTATTCTCCCGCCAGCGGTAAACCTTTTGTATGGCAAGACGTGTATGCACCCATTCCCCGGGAATGGGCTACCAACCGTTTCTGGCTGTTTGTAAATACCTTTGCTCCTTCCCTCGATCCCATGCCCGGGAGAAGGACAGCGGATCCTTACAGCAATCTGAATCAGTATATTCAGTATGTGGAACCGCTCAGCCTTTACGCTTTTTCCTTCAAACCGGATAAAAAGGTTTCCGTTCAAGATTTTATGGACTTCCAGCGTTCTACCTTCACCGGAACCATCTACGATAAAGAAAACGACGCTGCCTGGTATTACCCCGACCGGAACGGGAAAATGGTTAAAAGTAAATTAGCGACGCCTTTCCCCTCCGGAGAAATGCAAAAACTGATGAAAACGAACAGAAGACGGGCGGTTGCCCGGGCGGACGGCGAATACGGTATGGTAGCCCAGTTACGGGCCGGTCTTCCCCGCGAAATCGGAGGCATTTACTGGGTCTTCCAGGATAATGCCTATACTTCGCCTTACCTGCCGGTATTCACCGGAGTAACCCGGATTCCGCCGGTATACTCCACTTATGATCCGAAACAATATGCCGACAACTCCGCCCGCTGGGCCATCGATTTTGTGGATAATCTGCTTTATCTGAACTGGCAGGATGGGAAAAAAGATTTGGAAGCAGTACGCGCTCCCCTGGAAGCCGGCTTCTTTAAACGGAATGCTGAAATCGAAAAGCAATTCCGGGAATTGCAGAAAAAAAATCCTAAAAAGGCCACGGAACTACTCAATGCCTATGCGCAGGAATGTGCCGATGCCATTATGGATACCTATGTGGGGTTACGCCATACACTCATTACCAAATATACCAATAACAAAATGAGGTAAACGGATTTTAAAGGAACATTTGCTTGGGACCCTGATTCCCCGTTCGGGAATCATAACACAGACCGGCTTTCGGGCCGGTCTGTTCATTTTATCTCTTAACCATCCTGTCTTCTATTCGTAGAAATCGACTACCACCCTGCTTTCCCGAATCTTCTTACAGTAAGCACTGATTTTGACATGCTCCGGATGTATTTTATAGGCCTCCAAAGCCGCTTCGTTTTCAAAACCAGCAATTAATACGGCATCATACGCCATATCGGACGGCTTAACGTTTACCCCAACCTCTACCGACTTCAATTCGGGAACGACTCCCTGTAAAGCTTCCAGATGCTTTTTCATCCAACACGCATTTTCAGCTTTGGTTTTTCCCTCAGCTTCTGCTTTTAATTTCCACATAACGACATGTTTCAGCATAATCTCGATGTTTTAGATGTAAGTTTATCGATCCTCCTTCCCGGCAAAACCCTCATCGACGGTTTTTCACCTGCCCGGACTAGGAAAATCCGGGGCAAATATAAAAAAATAGAACGGGAAAACCGTCTTTATTTCCCTTTACCGCCCCAAAAAATCAAAAGCAATAAGAGCAACAGAATAGTCATTCCGCACAGATAAATCATAAAAAATAAATTTTCTTTCCACCCGCGATTGGCGATGTTGTAAAATATTCCTCCCACAGCAAGCACCCAAAGCAAGGCGGTCAGTATTTTCAAAACGCACCTTAAACCCGACAGAAAAGGCAGAGTGGAACTTCCCGCCTCTCCGACTCCCAATAACACACTACAACAACCGGTCAGTACGATATACAAGAAGGTAAACCTGGGCGAAAATAAAAGACCGGGTATTTTTTTATTCATGATTATTTTCATCTACCAGAATGGCATAATTACAATCTACATAAAAACAATCGATCTCCGTTCCTGCCGGCACAACTACCTTCCCGCCTTTCAGCATCAAAAAACAAAAACCCACTCCGGGCAAACAAGTCAATCCCGTCCCCACGCCCAAACCTACGGCAGTGTTTTTTCTATTTTTTCCCCGGCAATTATACCTGCCTCCCAACATAATAACTTGTCCGTCAGTCGCCTTCACCGAAAACGGAGATATCCTTAACATCCCCGGCTTCCCCAGCCCCCGTGATTTGGTTCGAAAAACTTCCAAACGAACCTCGGAACCCTTTGCGATCAAAATGTGCTTCCCCGCTTCATCTCTGACATCTTCGCTGATCACGGCTCTGACCGTATCCGCTCGGTTCGTATTGACTGCCGTTTCCAGCCGGACTTTAACCCCGGTTTTATACTTTAAAGGCTTGGAGGCATGGGAGATAAAAAAACCACACAAGAATAAGACACACCAAAAACAGATTTTCATCGTGTTAAGCTAAACACTCCGTTCCCTAAAAGTGGATTACCAAAAAGAAAGCGTGGGAACTGCTTCGTTTATTCACCTCGAGGTATCGCCAAACACCCACATTGAAATAAACAGCTACCCCACGCTTAACCTGTATATATTTCCGATATATACGGTAAGCATGAACGTTTGAGATGTTTATCCTTCAATGTTAAAAATTGGCGATTTTCAAGGCGAGGATAACCGAAACGCTTCTATTATTATCTATATCCGTAAATCAGTACACACCAATTCACGCAACAAAGATAAACAAAATTTAGCGTTTTACAAACGTTCACAGGGTAGCTGTCGAGCAAAGATAAAATAAATCTAAAAAGGGTTGAAAATAATATATGGATAACTTTATAAAAAATAAAATAAAATAAATACATTTTTGCGTTTCCTTCCATTTATTTTAACCGCAAAAATCTTTTTAACCCCCTTTTATTTCGACTGCTGATAGTATAATAAATGAACCGGCAGCGGATTTGTTGCTAACCGTAAATCCGCTGCCGCAAAGGTTGTTTTTTCTAATACCGGTTTTCAATCTTATCCCAGTCTACTATGGTCCACAATTTTCCGATGTGTTCCGGCCGGCGATTCCGGTAATCCAGATAATAGGCATGTTCCCATACATCGAATCCCAGCAAAGGAATATAGCCTTTCGATAAAGGGTTTCCTCCGTTACTCTCCGAAAAAATAAAAAGTTCTCCTGCCTGGTCCTTGGCCAGCCACACCCACCCCGAACCGAAAAGAGAAGCTGCATCCGCAGAGAACTGTTGCCGGAAATTTTCAAACGTACCCCATTTTTTTTCGATGGCTTCCAGCAACTTTCCCGAAGGCTTTTGTTTGGCCCGGGGAGAAAAGGTATCGAAATAAATAATATGATTCAACGCCTGAGCGGCATTATTATAAATCGGGCCGGTAGCATATCTCACCATAGTTTCCAGGTCGCTGTTTTCAAAAGGAGTACCTACAATCAGCCGGTTTACCTGATCGATATATCCTTTCAGATGTTTCCCGTAATGGTAATTCATCGTTTCTTCGCTGATGACGGGAGAAAGGGCGTCCATCGCATAAGGTAACTGCGGCATTTTAATCCGCTGGGGAACAGTGGAAGTCTGTGCCTTCGCTACCACCGATATACCCAAAAATAATAAACACCAGCCGGCAACCCGGACATACTGAAATTTTCTGTTTGTTTTCATCTTCGTTATGTATTGGTTTTCTTTTCATTACGGCTATCCCAAAGCAGAGTTACAAATTCCCCGGCCGAGAGATTTTAAAAACTGGTTCTCTTTACTTTTCCAGGCCCTTCCAGTCCAGATCGTCCAATTGTTCTCGGACCCGAAGTTCAAAAGTACCGTATAAATCCGTTTTCATTTGCCCGAATTCTTCCGCCCTGTAACTACGGACTACGCGTCCTCCCTTCAAATAATGAACGTAATCGCAGACTTCCTGCAAAACTTCCACCAGATGAGAAGTGACCACCAGGGTGTGTCCGTTCTCTCCTAACTTACGGATAACGATTTTCAGAACCTGGGCACTCTCCATATCTAAACCGTTAAAAGGTTCATCCAGCAGAAAAATCTTTTTGTTGGTTTTCAAAGCTCCCAGAATCGCCAGTTTCTTTTTCATACCGGTGGAATAAGAATCCACCAGCTTATCCAGAGGAAGCCGGAAAAGTTGCTGCCAGACGGAGGCAGGAAAAGCATCGTTCCGGAACAAGTCCAGGTATTCTTTTCCGGTGATATAAGGGAAAAAATAATTTTCTGCTTCCACATAGGCGATATCCGGTTTTCCCACCTTCCTCCCCTTATCTAAAACTTCTCCGGCACGTTTCTCCTTTAAACCGTATAGAACATTGAGGAAGGTGGTTTTACCGCTTCCGTTCAGACCGACCAATCCGTGCACCTTTCCTTCTTCCAGATCCAGATTCAGATCGTTCAGAACGGTTTCCTTACCGTAAGCAACTTGCAGACCGCGTATCGAAATCATAAAAATAAATATTCATTTTTCGTAATGCCTTCCGATAACTGCGGAGGGTCATAACGACCGACCATATAAAAAGAGGCAAAACGAGGTTACTGATTAAAACCAACACAGAAAAAAACATTCCCAGAGAATGTCTGTGCCCCGGACGATAAGCCGCATATTTATTTACAATAAAAAATATACAACAGAACAGATTCACTACGAGAAAAACCGTCGTGAGGTACCAGGTAGACGGATTAAACCAGGCATACAATATAACTATAGGACTGATAAAAAGCAAATAGGTACCCCCCTGCCTTCTTATTTTTCTTCCCAGGAACCGAACGGCATCGCATTCCTCGGCAACTAAAACTTCTACAGGTTCGCAATCCTCGTAAAATCCGGCGACAATCATGCCGACCAACCAAATCGCAATCAACGAAAGAAAAGGCAGAAACGAAAGAAAAAGTCCGAAAAAGTAAAATATCCAAATTCCGGGATACCGCCGGAGGCCTGATTTCCACTCAAAGTTGTAGGCCGGGACCCAACGGGAAGGGAAAGACAAAACCGGAATACGCCGGGGCGAAACCTTCCAGGCAGAAATCAGAAATACCGAAAAAAGAAGCAAAAAGACAGCATACCAAGCTGAAGTAAAAAGCAAAAGAATCTCCAGCGGCAATAAAAGCAATACATACTCTCCCCAAAACATCCAAAGCGGATACAAACCGTACAGGCGGATAAATTTGCGGTCCTTCCGTTGGGTATGAATAAAAAATACGGTGACCACTACACACACAATTCCCCCAAACTGATACGCCGGATCGTTGAAAACACCCCAGGCCACCAGCAGTAGGAAAACCGCAAGCATTCCCAGAAAAATAATCCGGAAAATACCGATCTCCCGCATCAAACGTACCCCTTGTATACACCGAACCCGAATTAAACGGAATAAATTCATCTTTCTCTGTTTTATTTAACCCACCTGCCGGTAGGAGTATTTCCGGGAAATTTCTTACCGGTCCTGTTTCCAAAGGCACCAAGGGCTGACAAAAAATCGCTTACAAAGGAATCAGCTCTAGCTGACGGATTTCTCCGGCCCGATTCCGGATGCGCAGCATACATTTCTCCCGGCTGTCTACATTCATCTTCACCCACTCGCGGAAAAAATCACAACGCTCCATATGCTCCACATTTACTCCGTTTATCTCCAAAATCGTATCTCCGGGAGCTATATCCGGGAAATCGTTTCCCCAGACCATACCCACCTCGACCCGATTTTTTTCCGGCAGCGGTGTAATCGGAAATATCCGGACTTGCGACTTCACTTCCTTCCCGGCAAAAGGAGTAAAATAAAAACGTACCTTCCGGTAATCCATAGTGACCCGTCCGTAATCCAACAGCCGGACGCCGAGACGGGATATTTTATCCTCCATCGTAAAAGCTTTCAAATCCTGAATCACCGTTTTCCCTAAATGCAGATCAGTCTCGAAAGCATATTGCTTCGCATCCTTTCCGCTTCCCAACAAACCCATCCCGATTGCACCCCTGCCTGCGGCAAGCGAATCCACAATTCCCGGCCATTTTTCCTGAATTTCCCGGTAATTACCCTCCGTCAGTTCCAATAACCGATTGCTGCCGGAATCAAACAACAATCGGATCGACACCTTATCTTTCAATTTAACGGTAATTAACGGGTTGCTTTGTATACCTGCCAAATACATATCCAAGGGCTTACTTCCCTGAAGATTTACTTTTTTTATATCGTCGGTCAGGATAATTTTCCGTTCGTCCGGCCGAAACTGAACCACGGATTTGCGTAACATATTACTTCCGATCACTCCCTCTATCCCCATACAATCAAAAAAAATCACGCTATCGCTTACCATCAAAGCGGGAATTTCCCGAAAAACCGTATGCCCGATTTTCAATTCTTTCAACACCATCGCACCTAAGGTATCGATTTTTCCGTTCGCATCTCTTACCGGCACTTCGGTTACCGCCTGTTGCCCCAGTTCCGCCGCCAGTTTCTTCGTGAGACTTACCGGCATACCGGTGTCCCATAAAAATTTCCGGATTTTCCCTCCGATTTCCACCGGTACGATCAGATACGGACCGAAATTTTCATAAGCGATTTCTTCGTAATATGCTTTTTTTTCCGCCCGTCCCTGGTTGAAAGTAAATTTTTTCTGCGCTTTTCCCACGGTGGAAACCAAAAGGCTTAAAAAAAGAATAAAAGTAAATTTCATTTTCATTTCACATTAGTCATTCTCTTTTCTCTCATTCCCCAAAGTATAAAAACCCCACCGATCACAATAAAAGGAATACTCAGCCACTGGCCCATATCCCACATCATATGTGACTCGAAGTCCACCTGTTTTTCTTTCCAGAATTCCACGAAAAAACGGAAACCGAAAATCAGGATCAAAGTCAAACCGAAAAAGAATCCCCGGTAATTCCGGTAAGAAGTCTTTTTCCAAAGATAGAGGTTGAGACCGAATATGCATAAATAAGCTACAGCTTCATACAATTGGGCGGGATGCCGCGGAATAGAATCGACCCGTTCGAAAACAAAAGCCCAGGGCAAGCGGGTAGGGCTACCTATAATTTCCGAATTTACCAAATTGCCGAGGCGAATGAAGCAGGCCGATAAGGGAGTAATAACGGCTATCAGATCGAGGATTTGTAATACATTACTTTTCGTCCGCCGACAATACAAAAGCAAAGCCAGAATCAGTCCCACAGCTCCTCCGTGACTGGCCAACCCCCGGTAACCGATATACTCATATCCTCCGCCGGCAGTTTTCACAATCGGTAAAAAGATCTCCAGCGGATGCGAGAGGAAATAATCGGGTTGATAAAAGAGGCAATGCCCCAGCC
>CAJMSX010000011.1 GCA_905216195.1 uncultured bacterium | reverse complement strand
CAGGAACTATGAGTACTGAAAACGACAATCGCAGCCCCACTACCATCGGCCCCTAAAGAAGAACGTCTTTTCATTCTTAAACCAAAAAAACATGCAATCGCCGGACTGCATGTTTTCTTTATTCTTTATAAAATATAATTGATTTCTCTCCTATTATCCCTTCGGCAACCTATTTATAACCCTATTTACCAAACATCAGATTAATATAAACCGTCTTATTCCTTAGTTATTTCCTTCTTATCGAAAATATTTCAAGATAGCTTTAACCAGGTAATGCATAAAATAATAAACACTCTCCATATACCCGAGCCGCTCTTGCTTCCGATATATATTCCAGGTCCAGGAAACAGCTCTCCATTTATTGGCAGATAAAGAAGTTTTGCCTAGCCGATATAAAGCTACACAATGACCGGTATTCTTTGCTACATATCCTTTTTTCAGTATTTCCAGCCATAAAGCATAGTCCTCATGACCTATTTCCCTAAAATACATCTTCCCGCACTTAACCGTATCATACACAGCGGTCAGGCAGCCGATCCCGTTTCCTTTCAATAAATCCCGGTATTCGAATAGTAAAGGTGCTTTTATCAACCGTCCGGTTCGTTTGCCGGTTTCCTGTATTTTTTCATAATCCGAAAAGACCAGAGCAACCCGGTCCTCCTTAAAATTCTCTATCTGTTGCGCCAGCTTCTCCGGTAACCAGATGTCATCACTATCCAGAAAAGCTATATATCTGCCCCCCGCATACCGAATGCCGATATTCCGGGGCAAAGCTGCCGAACCGCTGTTTTGCTCCGTACAGAAAAGATGAATCCGGGAATCTTTCCGGACATAACTTTCCACGATCCGGACAGTCTCATCGGTCGAGCAATCGTCTATCACCAGCAGTTCCCACTGAGGATAAGTCTGTACCAATACCGATTCTACTGTTTTCTCAATAAACCGGGCGGAATTATAACAAGGAAGTATAATTGACACGAGATTTTCCTGAAGATTCATCTCACTATCTCTTTTTTACCCGCTTATTTTTATGCCTGAAACTTAATAATACGGAACTGATATTTTGCCATCCCACAAATAAACTCACCCGATTCCTGAGAGCCAGACGAATAAAAAAAAGCAAATATCCGGGGCCATATTGAAGAGCCGACATCCAATAATAAAGCATAAAAGGGGTCTGATAACAGTTTTTTCCAACAGCACTTAAAAAAATACTTCTACGCAATTGCACTTCATACCTGGTTAATAGATATTCTTTACTTTTCCGGTGATCTAAACTATCGGATGTCTCCGTCACACAATACACACACATTCCCGCCCCTTGTACTGTGTGAGCATAATGTCCGGTCTGCAAAGAAAACAGCACATCATTGTATACCGGAACTTCCTCAAAACCGATACGAAATGCCCGCACCATTTCCAATCGTATCATTTTTCCCCAAGGAACCAGATATTTGTAACGTAAATCTTCTGCATTCTTCCCGTTAGTGTCTACATATTGCCGAATCAATTGGTTCACATGACGTCCCCGTTTAGCGGGGAGCAAAGAATCCGAGTAGCAACTGCTGACGTCAAAATAGATAATGTCTGCTGAAGAATTCTTATATGCGTCAAATACCTCAAAAGCAACCGGTAAAAAAAAATCATCCGCATCGGCAAAAAGCAACCATTTTCCACTTGCAATCTGTAAGCCGGCATTACGGGCGTGGCCTGCTCCTTTCACAGTATTGGAGCACAAAATAGTCACATTCGTCCTATCCGATAAAAAAGATTCCGATAATTCTTCTTCTCCATTATTGACAATGACAATTTCAATATCCTCCCGTTCAGGGACAGACTCTACAAGACGTTTCAATAACGAAATTTTCTCCTTAAAAGGGATAATAACCGAATAGACTTTATTCATCTTTATCTCTTTTCCAGAATATAAAAACAGTGATAGGTGCTACCAGAAGCATAAAAACGCCGCTTAATACGAAAGTATTTCGTTAAAACAGAACGGATATCCGCTTCGGATGTCCCTTTTGTACCGATTTCCCAATAATGTTCTCCATTAAAATTCCATCTTACGCCCCATCGCCTCACTACCCGCCGCCAAGAAAAAGTTTTATTGAAAAACGTCACCGCACCTCCAAAGGTCCATCTTTTACACGGTAAACTGATAATGCAATCTTTGACGGTCAGATCCGATATGTTTTTAATACATAATTCAAATTGTTCAAACGGTAAATGTTCCAATACCTGACAACACAACACGCAATCGAACTGATGTTTCACAACCTGCGTACATTCTGTCACCGAACACACAAAATCTGGATTCAGATCTTTATCGATATCCAAAACCTGTACGGAGGGGATATACTCCTCCAACACTTTTCTTACCACCTGATCACCTGCTCCTATTAATAAAACATTCTCGGGATGGACACGAAGCGTCTCGTCAATCTGATGCCAATAAGAAATCCAACGAAACCGTTGTACATACGTCTGGAAATCATAATGAACTTTTGATACCTGTTTATTCATTATTTACCGATAGAGATTTACGACTAACCTCGAAAGATTTTCTTTTTAATTCTATAGTATACTTCTGCCGGCAATTCCTTCCACCCTACCCATATGCTCATTCCTTTTTCGTGAGCTAAGTTACAAAATTCCTGCACCGTTCTCCATCCATATTTTAGCGCCTTTAAAATATGAAATATTAATATAAGCCGATATTCAGAAAATCCCTGCTGTTTCAGAAAAACGTTCGACTTCAAACGGGTGGTATATTTAATTCGAAGAAACTCTTTGCTTTGAAGGGTGGTCAAACTTCCCGGAGCAACCGTCAAACAATATACCACCCTCGGAACAGCCTGTATTTTTTTGGCCCAAAAACCGGCTAGCACCGAAAAATACACATCGTTGGCGACCTGAATTTCTTCAAAACGTATCCGATAATATTCTATGAATTTTCTCTTTATCATTTTACAGGAAGGAATCAAAAATTTATAACGTAAACGGAGTTCCGATTTATATTTTTTTTCATTATAACCCGTTACTAATTCTGTTACACGTTCTCCTCTCCGTGCGGGTCGTAAGGAATCCGAATAACAACTGTCGGCACAGAAATATATAATATCCGCCGGGGAATTTCTACAGGAATAAAAAATCTCAAAAGCACCGGGATGAAAAAAATCATCCGCATCCGCAAACAAAATCCATTCTCCTTTGGCAACTTGCAGACCTATGTTACGGGCATGACCTGCCCCTTTCAATGGATCGGAATATAAGAGATGTAAATTTGCCCGGGCAGCAAAATAATCGGAAGCCAATCGACCTATTGTCTCATTATTATCGACAATTAACACTTCGATTTCCTCCTGCTCAGGTATCGTATCCAGGAGACGTTCCAACAAACACAAGGAACCTTTAAAAGGAATGATGACAGAAAAAATTATTTTCATCCTCTTCTTCCTAACCTTCTGTTTTTACTTTATCCATTTGCATATTTTATAAAAACGCCGCCAGCCGATGAGTACACTGATTCCGTTTTCCCGAGCTATTCGTATAAACCGGAACGTCTCTTTCAAACCGAACCTCCTCGATCTCCAGAGAAAGCGAAAAATGGGATTTTGATATACCGATTTTCCCACAGATTTTAAAAATAAATTAGCCCGTATCATAGCCGTGTAATCGGATTCCAGGTAGCGGAGATCTTTAGCTCCGATTTGCGTAATAGAGTCTCCTTTATCACTCACGGTAATGCAATAAACAATACTTCTGTCCACCCGTATCTTTTGAGCAAAGTAAGCTGTCCGGATGGAAAAAAGGATGTCGTCCCCGGACACAATTTCTTCGTATTCGATTCGATTTTCACACAACAAGCGGGTACGGATCATTTTATTAGGAGCCGTAATATATTTAAATTTAAAAGAATCCAATGAAATTCGGCCGGACAGATACCGTTCCACCAACTGCGAAATATATTTTCCGCGATTCGCCGGCTTTCCGCTTTCAGAATAACAACTGTCTGCACAAAAATAAATCAGATCGGCATCCGCATCTTTATAGGAATCAAAAACAGGAAAAGCATTTAAATGAAAAAAATCATCCGCATCCGCAAAAATAACCCATTTTCCCCGGGCCTGCCGCAAGCCGACATTTCTAGCATGACCGGCACCTCTAACAGGATCTGAATAGAACACAAAAACATTTTTTCGACCGGAAAAATAACCGGGAGATAAGGCATTTTCCCGTGGATTGTTGTCGATTATAACTATTTCCATATCCTCACGATCCGGAATAGTAGACAGCAACCGATTCAGCAAACCGGTCTCCCCTCTGAAAGGAATCAGTATCGTGTAGAAAATCATATCCATGAATCAGATTAAAATCCGAATTTAAAAAGAGTTCCCATCCGTTTTAAGAAACGTCGCAAGCCGCTGCTGAAGAAATAAAAAAAGGGGGTAAAAAATACTACATATAAACCCACCATTAATATTCCATATTTTATAAACGCCCAGTAAGATGCCGAAGGCGTAAAAGCAAAACGATCCGTAACCTGCATGACCACATACCCACAACCGACCGCCAATACTACATATCCGGTGAAAGGAATAAAATAATTTACCACCGGTTCCTGAAATCCGTTCCAATATAAAAAACAAGGTTTCCACACTAAAACAAAAAAGGAACTGGCAAACATCCCGATCAAAATTCCGGTCAACCCCCAAAAAGCTCCCAATAAAAACGACAAACCTACAGCCAATACTATATTCACCAAAGGAACCCAAATGTCTTGATACATACCATAGGCGGAAATAAAATCATCCAATGTAATCCGATTCATAATACAAAAAGCTGTCAATACCATCCATATCAGCACCTGGTGATCGATGATATACTGTACACCGACCCACAAACTCACCAAAGGAGACGACAACACATAAAAACCAAAACATAAACAAGAGGCTATCCAGAAACGAGAGGCTACCAACTCCCAAAATACATTCCGGATTTTCTCCGGGTCTCCTTCTGCCACTAGATTACCTATACCGGCACCCAAACTTTTAAAAATAACCCCTAGAAAAGCTACTATACCATATATAATCAACTGATAATTACCATAGACAGCAACTAACGTCAAAGAGGTATAAGAATAAATAATCAAAGGTGTTATCTGGGCCGATACATAGGAAGAAATCCGATGGAAGAATAACTGTTTTGTTTTTATCAGAATATCCGGATACTTTTTCTTTAACTTTTTCCCGCAACCAATATTTATTTTCAGCCAAGGATATTCTTTATGTATTCTGTAATTCAGCACCAGAGCCCCGATGCCGGAAAAAATAAACTCGATGACGAGCCAATATACATACCCCAGCGGCAGGAGTATGACGGCCGGAATTTGTAGCATTTTTTTGAGTGCTCTGAATCCCTGACCGATATAGAGATTTTTATAGTCTTTTTGTTCCGCAACCAGTATGATTTGCTTATAATTAAATAAATAGCTCCATAACGGATTACAAAACAATACGACAAAAGTAGCATACGGAAACCAAGACTCCACCTGAGCTTTGGCAAATATCAGAGGGAAAAAACAGATCAAAATGATGGCTCCGGCTATCATTATATAAGCCACCTTCCGATATAAATATCCCTGCACAGAAACAATTTCGTTGATTTTCTCCCGGTCTTCCTCAAACAAGGGCCGATAAAGCATATAAGATACCGCACCGGATATGCCTAATTCCGCAATATTCAGAAAGTTCAGTAAATCCTGAACCGTAGAATTCAACCCCAGCAATTCCGCTCCTAAGTAATCGATAAAGGCCTTTCTCAATAGAAAGGTCAAGATCAGGTTCACCAGATAAAAAAAAGCTGCAACCTGGGCATTTTTAAGACTTTTTGCAGTACGAGAGGTCTTCGTCATAACGGATTTTCCCTATACCTTCGCATCCGGAATTTAAGCCAAATCCGGGTTTAATACTTATCCGGTGTAGTATACTTATAATACTTCCCAATAAACCGGACATACGCTCCGCTCAACACCACGATAACTCCTCCGAAATACCAGTATTTATAGCTTCTCAAACCGATATACCCGATAAAAATCAGGGCTTGCAACAACAGATAAAAAAGAGCTACTCGGACATGAGAAATTTTTAATTCGTTTACCAATATCTGATAAACATGCTTCCGGTGCGCCTTCAATATATTTTCTTTTAATAACAACCGATGGACAATCGTTAACACGCCATCCACTCCATACACGGCAAACAAAATAAAATAACTAAAATCCGCGGTGCCGAGAATCAGTTTAACCAACAAGAATAATAAAATAAAAGCCATCGATACCGCACCGACATCCCCGACAAAACAAATAGCTCTTTTTCTGAAATTAAACGGAATCAAAAGCCCCAGCGAGAGAGCAATAACATATAAGAAAGAATTGTCCGTAAAAGTGTGGAGATAATTATTAACATACCAGAAACTTCCGATAGCCGTCAAACTGTAACCGACCGTCATTCCGTTGATCCCGTCCATAAAATTGTAAATATTTACAAAACCGACATAGACAAAGGAAAAGAAAAAGAACGTATACCAAGATACGTTGTACATCTTCAACTGTATAAACAAAAATGCAACGGCTACAAAATGAACCAATAATCGCAGCGGCTCTGAAACCGAACTTATATCGTCCGCAAAACTAACGATAGTAATCAGTGTCAATCCAATAAAAAAGTAAGGATACTGAAAACCATTCCCTAAAAAAGTACATAATACTCCTGCATAAAAAATGATTCCTCCACCATTTAAAGTTACTTGGGTATGCGAACTTCTCTCGTTAGGTATATCTCTTATATGAAACCGGGAAGCCAGCTTCAAATAAGCTAGTAGTAAAATCAGCAATATAACGGTAATTACGATATATTCCATACTATAATTTCATATCCTTCAAAACATCCGAGGGCACCCAATCTAACTCCTTACGAACCTTTTCATTAGAAAAGGTCAAGGTGTTTTGTAACTTCTTTAATTTTTCCGAATCGAAGCTGAAAAGCTTACCGCTATAATCTCCCATCCGAGCTAAAATATTCATAAACAGGTCCGAAACAGTTAAGTAAGGCTTTTTTCCCAATATCTCCGCTATACGGTCTTCCAATTCAGTAAAAGTAGGAGCATAAGTATCACATAGGTTATATACTCCACCCTTTACAGATAAAACCGGAATAATTCGGGCGATATCTTCCGCCAATACCATACTTTTTCGGGGAGGACGATTCATTTTATAATAAATTCTATTTTTTAACATACGAATCATCAACTCCAGATTTCCGGGAGGATTTTTCCCCACAATCAAGGCCGGACGTAAAACGCCCAGTACTACCTGATGGTCCTCACACCATTCGCGCAAAAATAACTCCGCCTGAATTTTACTCCATGCATAAGAGCTTTTACCCTTCAAAGGATACTCTTCCGTAATATTTTCTCCGTGATCGCAGCCGTAAACACTGACCGAACTTATAAAAATAAACGAACGAGGCAACCCCGTTCGTTCTAAAGCTTTACATAAATTTTTCGTACCTTCTACGTTCATCCGATAGAAATCCATGTTTTCCTGCGAGGTAGCTGGAGTAAAATGGGCTTTGCCGGCAGTATGAACAACCAGATCAAAACTCTCTCTCAGACAAGGAATTTCTTTACTTAGATCTACTTTATAATCGTTTAGCTCATTCCATCCCAACTTTGAAAGTGAATAAACAGAAGATAAAAAAGGCCGAATGTTTCTTCCTAAAAAACCATAAGCTCCTGTTAACAGCATATTTTCCATCTCCCGGAAACAATTATATATTCTGACGGTTACGTTGGGTGACGAAATTGAAGGGCTCCTTTCAACCAGAAAGAAAAAAAGAACAGAAGGGATCCAAGGGTGGCAATAAAAATCTACGATTAATGAAGTTTATCTACCTGACTCCTTACTACTTCCACCACTCGCCCAATGTCTCCATCTGTCAGTGTAGGTCCGGAAGGCAGACAAAGGCCTATATCGAACAGATGCTCAGAAGTTCCGTTTCCATAAAACGGAGCTTCGGCAAATACGGGCTGTAAATGCATCGGCTTCCATAACGGACGGCTCTCGACATTGTCAGCATCCAGCGCCAGACGGATATCTTCCCGGGTACATCCTGCAACAAGCGGATCGACGGTAATACAGGTCAACCAGAAATTCGAATCGAAATCCGGGGAAGGATTTTGCAAGACGCTGATACCGGGGACTCCTTTCAGTAAAGTAGTATATAAGCCGTGTATTTCCCGCCTCCGGGCAATATGTTCTTCCAGCACAAACATCTGTCCCCGGCCGATTCCCGCACAGATATTACTCATCCGGTAATTATAACCTACATGGGAATGCTGGTAATGGGGAGCCGCATCCCGCGCCTGCGTCGCATAAAATTTCACCTGTCCCGCTTCCTCTTCGGAACGGCAAACCAAGGCTCCCCCTCCCGAAGTGGTAATCATCTTATTCCCATTGAACGAAAGGGCTGCCAACTCTCCGAAAGTACCGCATTTCTGTCCCTTAAACTCCGATCCCAAAGCTTCTGCAGCATCTTCCAATACCGGTATCCCGTACCGGCCGGCAATCTCACAAATCCGGTCTAACCGGGCGGGCATCCCGTATAAGTGTACAGGGATGATCGCCTTGGGCAATTTCCCGGTTTTCCGCAAACGGTCTTTTACCGCTTCTTCCAACAACACCGGATCCATATTCCAGGTCGAAGCCTCGCTATCCACAAATACAGGTTTAGCCCCCTGATACATAATCGGATTGGCAGAAGCCGAAAAAGTAAAACTCTGGCATATCACCTCATCTCCGACTCCGGCTCCTAACAAGATCAATCCCAAATGTAGGGCAGCCGTCCCAGCACTCAATGCTACCACATGCCTGTCCTCCCGTAAATACTCTGCCAATGCTTTTTCAAAAGCATCTACATTCGGTCCCAGCGGAACCACCCAATTCGTATCGAACGCTTCCCGTATAAACTCCTGCTCTCTTCCTCCCATATGGGCCAAAGAGAGCCAAATTCTTGGTTTCATATTTAAATGTATATACAGTATTTAATAATTACCTTGATAATTAAATGATTTGCCCTCTGTCGTTTACCTCAATTCCCTCCTTGATTATTTTAGCGGGATTTCCTACGGCAACGCAATGTGAAGGAATATTTTTCGTTACCACTGCTCCGCTTCCAATCACACACTGATCGCCGATCACCACTCCCGGCATAATAATAGCATTGATTCCTACTACACAATTTTCTCCGATATAGGTGTCTGCTTTTAAACCTCTGCAATGATCGTGAGCCAGTACCGTGGCATTGGCCAAAACCCAGGTATTTTTACCGATATGGATACCTCGAGGATTTATACTCCGGTCTAATTTAGCCTTATACGATATGACGACCCCCGGACCGATATCCATTTTATAGATTCTTCTCAAAATAAACGGATATACCCGTACCAGAAACTTCCACAATAATACCCTGATCCTCATAATCAAAAATTTAATATGTGTGCGAAGAAGTAGTATACCGATCTGCCGATCAATATCTTATAGAATTTTAATTATTTCCGCTAAACGGTTCGGTAGTAGCATACCCCTCCTTCGCTACACCTTTACGCGATAAAACCGTTTTTACAGTCATCAGAAGAATCTGTACATCCAATTTAAATGAAAGGTGATCCACATACCAGACATCCATTTCAAATTTTTTTTGCCAGGTGATATCATTTCTTCCATTCACCTGGGCCCACCCGGTAATACCTGGCCGCACTTCATGTCTACGGGCTTGTTCCGGCGTATACAGTGCTAAATATCTTTCTATTAAAGGACGAGGGCCTATCAATGCCATATCCCCTTTTAAAACATTAATCAGTTGGGGAAGCTCATCCAAAGACAGATTACGGATCAAACGTCCGGTAGGAGTCAAACGCTCGGCATCCGGAAGAAGCTTTCCTTCCGCATCCCGCTTATCGTTCATGGTCTTAAATTTAATTATTTTAAATATTTTCCCCTGTTTTCCCGGACGAGGATGTAAAAAAAAGATACCTTTTATCCCTCCCTGAGCCATACCTAGGCATACCGCAATAAAAAGCAGGAAAGGAGATAAAAACATTAAACCGACGAGAGCAATAGAAAAATCAATCCCTCTTTTGAAAAACCGAGCATAAATTTTCATAAGACCGGCTCCTTACCTATTATCGATTAAAAGCATTTAAAGTTTCTTGCACTAAACTATCCACACATTCTTTTTCGGAGACATTCAGCCGTTCTTTTTCCCCGGGGTAATGATAGGCCCTGACAGAATTTTTAGAAAAAGCATGCAAATAAGCCAGCAAATTATTTTCATCGTATTGGAAATGGTCAATGAAAGACATCATCTTCGAAGCGGATTCTTCATCCGTAATTCGTAATACTCCGGTATATTTTTCATACCAGATAATTCCGAATATAATGACGGGTTTTTGCTGGACCATAGCTTCCCATCCGACAGTTCCGGTAACGGTAGAAATAGCCACGGCATGCCGGATTAAGGTATAAGAGTCTATTTCGAACGGAATCAGTTTCACCCTGGGATAAGCAGCCAGATCATCGTAAAACTCCTTTATACGGGACGTATGCCCTTGCATATGCGACATGAACTGATGCGGATGTTCTTTTATATATACATAATAATTTTCCGGCGAATGCTTTAATAAGGTTTCTATACACAACCTTTGATTTACAAAAATATCTCCGTTAGGAGAGGTTGTCTCTTCCGGTTGATAATGCGGAAAAAACATAATATAAGGAACCTCATAATCCGGCAAAGAAGTTTTAGACATATAATACTTTTCCATCATTTTATTATATAAAAAAGTTCTCCTTCTTTTTAGGGCAAAATCCCAGACCGAAAAATGAGCATTCTCTATACTGTATTTTTTATTTTTATATACCGTTCTCGACACCCCTTTACTTAAAAGTCCTTCTTTACCGAAGAATTTATTCGTTGTAAACAAGCGTTTTGCCAGAAATAAAAAATTGGAATTCTTCTTATGAAGTACCGGATGAGTTCTCATGTAAGAAGGGGCAGCTATCGAATAATCGGCCATCACTTTTTGGTATTGCGTCCGCACTTCTTCCGGCAAAGTGTCGATCTTTAGTTGTTTCTGGCTTAAGTAAAATTCATAATCTTTTTTAAAGACATCTCCAATGGAAAAAATATCGGTAACCGCATAAAATCTTTCACTGCACATGGTATACTGAAAAGTAATGTATTTAATACCATGAAACTTGCACAGAAGATACAGTACATAATCATATACCCGATGAGGGTTTACGGCACTGATAACTACATCGGGTTTGAAAAAGCGGATACAGGCCGTCCAATGTTTTATCAGATTCAGGAAATGCCGTTCACGCTCCATAAAGTTAAAACTATACCGATCATAATCCAAACGATCCATCATCTTTAAAGCTTGTACTTCATAGACAGCAAATTTTTTCAGAAAATCGATATCGATATAGGATTCCGCATATTTCTCACTGATTTCTGCCGGGAAGACACCTCTCCAGGCTTCATAATAAGGTTGGTAAACAATGTCCGGAAAAGCCTGGGGAACCACTACCTCGGAATGATCCTCCCCGAAACCGGTCCAATAAACCGGTTTCCATCCGTACTCATCGTTCAATGTTTGGGCTACCTTTACCCAGGGATCTGCTACACAAGTATTGTATATGACCTTTTTCATAGCTGCTTTCACTTTATCTTCAACAAATCAGGAATCACCATCGGCGAGGTCTTCAAGTACATGGTTCCCCAGGTTAATCCCAGCCCGAATGAAGACAATAAGAGGGACTGAGACCGCGTCTGCAATTCCGTTTGTAATTCACTAACCATAAGCATAGGTATGGAGGCCCCTCCGCAATTCGCAAAATTTTGCAGGTTCATGGGAACCTTAGCCGGATCCAGTTTGGCTTTTTTAACCACCCGGTCTACAATCATCTTATTGGCCTGATGAATCAAAAAATAGTCGATATCCCGGTCTTTATCCAGTTGACAGGCTTCCAGCATCTCTAAGATACCTTTAGGAGGTTTTGTGATAGCAAAGGAAAAAACATCCATTCCGTGAATTAAAGAATGGACTGGAGCCCGGACCACTCCGTTTCCGAAATCCTCATATTCGAACGATGCGGGAGTGACCGGATGCCTAAACCCACTATGAGGAGTAATCAAAGCGTTATATCCTTTTCCGTAAGTGCTGAAATCGACAAGTATATCGGAAGCGCTTTCATCATACTCCAGAGCCATCGCGACGGCGCCGTCTCCGAATAAAGGCAACCGGCTTTTATCCAAGGGAGAAGACATTCTGGTTATAGTATCTCCGATTAAAAGGAGAGCTTTCCGCACCGAACCGTCTGTCATCATTTTACCGGCTACTGTCATCGCATACATAGCTCCGCAACATCCCATAGGCATATCCATCGTAAAACAACCGGAAGACAGGCCCAAGCGATCTTGCAAGATACAGGACGTGGGAGGCGTACGGTAATCCGCCGTCACCGATTCAAACAACAGAATTCCAATATCGTGTTTATTCCAATTTAAATCCCCGATCAGTTTCTCCGCCGCATAAAAACACAAATCAGAAGCACATTGAGTTTCTGAGGCCATATACCGTTCTTCTATACCTACCGTTTTTATAAAAATCTCGGCATCTTCAGGAGAAAAAAATGAAAAATCAGTAGTATGGACTTTACGATCCGGCACGGCAGCTGCAACCCCTCTCACAGCCACATTTTTTATATTAAATCTTGCCATATGATCTTAAAATATAATCCCGTATTTCTTCAATATTTCCTTACCGGCTTCATAAGATATAAAACCCAATATATCCTCCGTATCTAACATAATATCGAAATTCTCCTCAATCGCACTGACCAGGTTTAAATGCCGGACCGAATCCCAGTTGTCTGCCTGCGAGTGTCCGAAGTTTGCATTCAAAACCTCTTCGCTGACAGCAAAAATCTCTGTAAATACTTTATTATACTTTTCTAAATTTGTCATCATATTTTATGTATTAATTTTACAATATCAAACTTCCGTCAACGGCTATCACCTGACCCGTAATATATTCCGACCGGTTGGAGGCCAGAAAAATACATGCATCGGCTATTTCCGAAGGTAAAGCCAGGCGTTTCATGCGGATATCTCCTGCTTTATCCTTGAATTTTTCTTCCATAATTTTCAGTAAACGGTCCGTTGCCACCATTCCGGGAGCGACAGCATTTACTCTTACATGATATTCCGCCAGTTCTTTCGCCGCCGATTTCGTCAAAGCGATTACCGCCCCTTTAGAGGCGGAATAAGCTACTTGTCCTTTAGCACCTGATCTCCCGACAACACTAGCCATATTGATAATCGAACCGTATTTTTGCCGGGTCATTAACCGAGCCGTCAACTGTGTCAATTGCAATAAAGCAATTACATTCACTTCAAACATCTCCCGCACTTTAGTCATATCAATCATTCCTAAAAATTCATAGCTGACCCTTCCCGCATTATTCACTAAAACATCAATTCTGCCTTGTTCCTTTTTGATTTGCATCACAGCTTGTCGGGCCGCTGAAAAGTCACAGATATCAAAATAAAGAGGAATAACCGGAGTGTTATATTTATCCGCATATTCCTTACACCAGCCATCTATACTCCCCGGTTCCCTGGCATTTGCATACACGATGGCGCCATTTTCAGCAAAACGTTCTACAATGGCTTTACCAATACCCCGTGATCCGCCTGTAACCAAGCAAACTTGTTGCTCTAAAACTCTGTTTTCCATGAATTATTCTTCTTTAAACCTGTGATCATCTATTATCCACAGAATGAAAAACGATTTTACCCGCTTCATTCCGTTCGATCTTATCTATCTTCCTGACTTCAATGTTTTTGTGATAGAGACCCGTTTTTTGTTCAATAAAATCCCGGACGGCTTCCGTGTTCCCATCCGGAATATAAACCAGCAACCGTTCATCGTCCCCTCCACAAACACAATCCGTACGAAACTCCGTCTTAACCAAATATTCTATCTCATCCAAACCTATCCGTAAACCGAAAATTTTTAAAAATCTCTTCATTCGCCCTACAATATAATAACATCCGTCCTTATCTCTCCGGGCAATATCTCCCGTATAAAGAACACCCTCATTTTCGTCCCCCTTTTGTAAATCCGTTTTGGTTCGGGCATACCCTAAAGTAACGTTTGGTCCTTTATACACCATCTGTCCTTCCCCCTCTTCCTCTTCTATTACTTGTCCTTCACTATCCACCAGCGAAAGTTCCCCCTGGGGAATAGCTCTTCCGATACTACCGATTTTCGTCAATGCTAAAGTATGCGGTAAATAAGCCATACGGGCTGTTCCTTCTGTCTGCCCATAAGTCGCAATAAACTTTTTACCCGTTTCCTCCGCATACATAGCATATGCTTTAAATAGTTCCGGGCTTAACTTCCCACCCCCTTGAGTAATTATTTTCAAATCAGGTAAATTCATGCGGAAAAACCGCAATTTATGAAGTAATTCATAGCTATAGGGAACTCCTGTAAAACTGGTGGCCTTATATTTCTGCATGTATTCCCAAAATTCTTTATCCAATAAAGATCTTCGGGACAATAAAACAGTGGCCCCTGCACAGAGATGACTCGTTACTACCGAAAGTCCCATCGTGTAATGCAAGGGCAACACCGCCATAGCCCGTTCTTCCGGATTCAACTCGAAAAAAGCAGCTACATTACGGGCATTTGCCTCTACATTTACATAGCTATGACGCACTAATTTAGAACTTCCGGTGGAGCCGGAAGTCGGTAATAACAAAGCTAAATCGGGAAACAATGCCGGCGAAGGATAGTCGGTTCTTATCAGGGAATATCCCAGCTTCTTGTAGATTACCCGTTTTTCTTCTTTTTCCGTCAGCTGACGATCCGGAAACCAAATATACTGTGGCTCGTACAAGCAAATCAAATTCTCCAAAAGTTCCTTATCCGTATGCCCACTTAATAACAAAGGCACCACCCGTTCCGATAAAGAAGCCACGTAGGCAGCCATTGCCCCGAGTTCATTTTCGGATAAAATAAAAATAAGAGTTCTTGAAGGAATAACAGCTTTCCATTCTCTGCAAAATTCACCGAGTTGTCCGTACGTAAGAGCTTGCCCCGAATCCTCAACTGCTGCAATTGAAGACGGTTCTCTTTTATCGATATCCAGAAACATATCTTACCATTAAAAACTAAACCAATGAACATCCTCCATCTATTACTAAATGAGAGCCGGTCACCCACTCCGAAGCATCCGACAATAGATAAATCACCCCGAGAGCCACATCCACCGGTTCGCCATATCTTTTTAAAGGATACCTGGCCCGGTCCCGTTCCCGGTCTGCCGCAGAAATCATTTCCTTATTTAAAAAAGGAGTGTTAACTGTTCCCGGATTTACCGTATTACACCTTATACCTCTCTGGCTGAATTCAAGTGCGGCATGCTGCATAAAAGCATTTACCGCACTTTTAGAAGCACTATAAATAGCATTGCCTGGGGTAACTTGGCAAAGGCCCGCAATAGAAGAAACAAAAACAACAGAAGCATTTTTGTTTAATTTTTTATTCTTATATAAACGCTGTGTCAACAGAACGGGAACCATCAAATTGATATGTAATACCTTTCCCAGCTCCTCCTCTTGAATAAATTTTATCAAACAAGTATTTCCGATGCCGGCATTATTAACTAAACCGTCTAAAGGAGGTATTTCTGAAATTACCTTAGTCAGGTGTTCTGTTTTAGCTAAATCTGCCAGGATCATCCCATGTTCTCTTCCTTCGGATTTCTCCAACAAATTAAAAGTTTCCGTTAAATTTTTCTCGTTCCTACCCGTAATAATCACACAAGCTCCCATTTTCGAACATTCTACTGCAATAGCTCTGCCTATACCTGAGGATGCTCCGGTAACAAGAATAGTTTTTCCCTGCAAAGAAAACGGATTATAAGTCATAAAAATTATCGCATTTTACTTTTGACCGTATTGAACAAATCTTGTATAGTAACAGCATGCTGGATATCGTCACCTATTAACGTGACCCCGTATTCTTCATCTACCATAGCAATAATAGACAAAGCAATAATTGAACTCCATTCCTCTAAATCATGAAATTCGGTTTCCGGAACTAAAAGGCTTACATCAGTCTCATCAAACTGATCGGCTAGATTCTGAATAAAATTTTGAATGTCCATAACTTATATTTTTATATTAATACTTAAAACATTTGGCAGGATTACCAATATATAATTGCCCGTCTTTAGGACGGCTTATCATCACGCTTCCGGCGCCCACCCGTATTCCATTCCCGACTTTAATCTGTTGCAATACAACTGCATTAACTCCAAAAAAGTTAGTATCTCCAATCGTCACTTTTCCGGAGATTCTTACTGCAGACATAAAAGAATTATAGGAACCGATTTTCACGTCATGTCCGAAAGAGGTTAGTGCATTTAATACATTAAAATCACCTATTTGAACATCACAAGAAAAAAAACATTCCCTCGCGATCACATTCCCTTTACCCATATGGATAGTAGATGCATCAGCCACATAAAATGTAGGATGAATGATATTAGGAAAAAAAATCCGGGGATTGAAGATCTTTTTTATTATATTTTCCACCAAGTGTGGCATACCGATCCCGATAACGATGGCTAATTCCCGCTCCCAGGCATTCAATTCTTCTATTCCTCCCAGAACTATACCGTAATGAGAGATAGACGTTCCGATCTCTTTCCCATCATCAAAAAAACCGATCAAATTCCAGGTCGGATGTTGTTCGTTTATCTTATCTATAATACAAGCCACTTCACGCCCTAAACCGCCGGCTCCGTAAATTGCAATTTCTTTCATTATTTTACATCTATCAAATTAGGATTTACTAAAAGTCGCTTCAAAGAAGAATATAACTCTTTGATGGTATTCAAATTCAATACTACAAAAACCAGGAAAGGCAAAAAAAGAAAAACGGTCCAATTATACACTGTAATAGCTATCGTTAACAAAAAAGGAAGTAATATTTTCAACGGAAAACATTCTTTTAAAACGGCAAATATAGTGGGAGTCACCCCTAACTCTTTCCGGCCGAAATAAACCGACAAATAAGTGTACAACAAATAACTGATTAAAGTGGCCACAATCACATATTCGTAACTCCATTTTAAGACAGTCACGACAAAAATCCCAATACCTACATTCAAAGCTAATGCCAGAAGCGAATTTACCGCAATTACTTTTTCCCGGTTCCGGGCCATCAGAAATAAGGAATAGCCGAAAGAATTCGTAAACAATACCGTCGCTAAAGAAATCAGATTAATGACAGGCAAAGTGGCGGAATATTGCGGGAAAAAATACAAAAGAACGGGAAAGGACATCAGTAATATATACATTAGCAAATGAGATGAATACACATAGTTTACCCGAAGGGTTCTGATCGTAGATTCTATCATTCTCACATCCCCCGAATTAAACTTGTCGATCAACTTCGGAATAAGCAAAGAAGCGAAAGCATCTAAAAGAATAAGTATCGCATTCGATAAAGTATACGCAAAAGTAAAATAACCGAATTCCTCCACTGAATAATACGCCCCTATGATCGTCCTCGTGGAAAGAACAATCATATAAAAGGAAAAATTATACAGAAATAAAAAAAAACCTTTTGATAAAATGGTATGGCTGTCTTTAAAGCTTACTCTTCCTGAAAATATCAGTTTCTTTCCCCGAAGAAACAAAAAACCGGATAAAGCATATCCGAACACATAAGCCCATAATAAAAAATGAATGAGGGCCCGGTCTCTGAAAAAAAATACCACTCCGATCGTTAATACTTGTACGACAGATTGATAAAAAGAGATTTCAAAAATTCTGTTTTTTACCCGATAAATTTTAAAAAACAGATCGTTGAAATAAGTCAATATGGCAATGACGCAAACATAATAAAACCAATTCCCCACTTCATATTTTTCAAAAGCCGGAATACCGAAAAAATAATAATAAACAGCAAAGAAGATGACAAACAAACTGAGAATGCCGATCAATACGATAGCTGTCGTTTCATAATCAGCAGCTCTGATTTTATCGTTTTTATTTTGTACGAGCAAAATCGTAACCGAATCGGGTATACCTAAATTAATCAATTGAAAATAACGTCTCAGTAAAAGCAAAAATCCCCAGATTCCCAAATAAAACGGACCCAATTTAACGGCAATAATCATGGAAGCCACAAAACTGATAAAACAAACCATATACCTCATAAAAGTATAGGCCATCACTTTATTATTCAATATCTGCCGTATCTTCTTAAGACTCCCTATCATAATTTGAAGTTTTAAGTTCCCGGTACGTAACGGTAATCAGAAACATCACGAACATCAGTAGCGAAATGGTATAGGCAGACATTGCCAGTTTAGTGGAATGCAAGAAAAAATACACACCGAATAAACCGATAAACTTTATTCTCCCTGCACGTGAAATAGTCACACAAAATATTTTATAGGCTAATATAGACAAAAAGATAATGTTGAGTAGGAATATAATAAATCCAACGTCATATCTTCCTCCCACATCATGTAAGTAAGCAAGATTTAAAAAGCTGGTTCCGATCAAAGTAGTCGGCGTAAAGGCAAATAATAGTGTATTGGTAGAATAATCCGCCGATCCCGATGTTAGCTTATATTTTATCAACTCGGTAATCGGATTGTCTATCGAATAAAGTAGAAATATTCCCCAGATCAAAAAAGGAACTCCCAATAACATTTTTCGGTATGTGGCGACCAAACCTACCAGAACGGTGCCCAAAAAGCACAAAAAACTCATGGTGGAGGCCGCCTGCAATATATACAAAACAAAAATAACCGTTATCCATATCCGGGCCGATTTCTTTTTGCATAAATATAATAGCAGGAAATATAAAGGAACTATAATAAAAGTCATCGTATGCGGTTCGTGAAATAAACCGGTCACGATACCATATTTGTGTATGAAAGGAAGCCGCAATTCATACATATTGGAATAGATAACCGAAAGATGATAAGGAAAATAATAGTGGACGTTGGGGTTCCGGCCTACATTATCGGCCAATATATCATAAGAATGGCTGATCTCGTTTACTAAAGGGTTAACTTGAAAAACCTCCATCAAAAACAGTAGAGCAAAAGCGCTGAATAGTGCATATATTCCGAGCCACACATACCCTTTTGTCAATTTTTTTACCGCCTGTTCAAACGTATTTTCCTGATAATATAAATGGTATAAATTACAGAGTATGAGATAAAAACTGACATTGGAAAATAAAAAAGTCAGCATCCCTAATACAAAGGTATCCGTATAAAAACCGAAACAGGCATTTAATACATATATTGTCACATACAAATAAAACAAGCTGTCGTGTCTGGGAATTTTTACTTTATAACCGAATCGGCAAAAAATATAGATAATATTGATAAAAGCAATAATAAGCGTATTTACTCCAATATTCCGGGTAAACAATAAACACGGAATTAAGGTGTAAGGATTAGAAACATTCAGGAAAACGAGGAGGGTATCGATAATATATCCGCTGTGTTTCTTTCCCATGTAAATACGTTCGATTTAAGTTTCGTCATTTTTCTCCCCGACAAGTGATAGCTGCATAGCAATCTCTCAACGCCAGGTGACGATGAATGCTGAAACCGTTTTTGTTTACTCCTTCCACATCGTGATATTTACCTACATAAATCCGGTCTCCATTATGGTCTGAGTCTTCGCACCAAACAAAATCATGATACCACAATAATTCATGATTGTAGAAATAATTAGCAAAAAAAGCATAGGTACATAAAACGGCGGAGGGGAAAACGATACCGCTTTCCAAAATTTTTTCCGGTTGTTTCCTACGAGATTCTTCAATGACGCTCTTTTTCACTAAATACCACTTATTTTCTAAAGTCCTTTCTATAAATCTTTCTTTGAGATACCAATCCTGATTGTAAAAACAAGGTTCAGAAATCTCCGGATCTATCCCAAAACAATCGCGGAAACTCCTGATAGACAGCTCGACGTCACCCAGCCGCGCCAAGCCGAGAATCAACAGATAATCCGATGTATACTTTTTCAATTCTTCTATCGGAAATTCCGGTTCCGGAACAATCATTCGCTCCGGAGAAATACCCATTCTTGAAAATAAAGGCAATAGTTCTTCAGGCCCCAAATAATTTTTTCCAAAGAGTTCTTTGAGTTCTTTTATTGCAATTCTTTCCATCTTTGATACTCTATTGCTTCGTGATAAGTCGCTAAATGCCCTAAAGCCGAATATTTCTCAATCCGGTCAAATTCCTGCTGTAAACAGGAATACCGATCGCCCCAGGGCTGTGGAGTAAACCACTCCAACTGGCTGACGGGAGCATTATAAATTACAATTTCAGCTTCCGCCTCCTGAACCGATTTTAAAAAGGTCAGATAAGCCCGGTATTGGTGATAAGGAGAAGCGATAAGTATAATCTTTTTCCAATCCCGGTTCAAACAAAGCTGTAGAATTTCCGTCGCCTGTTCCCGGGTATTCAGAGACCCGCTTTCATGATATAGACGCTCTTCAGGAATGCCCGCTTCCACAAGCAGCGGTTTTATTTCCGCATAGGGAAAACTTCCATAAGCATAATCTGTAATTCCTCCGCTGAATACGATCAACGGAGCCCATTTTTCCTGAAAAAGCTTTATTGCATGCCGATAACGATTCAAACCATCTCCTTCCAACAGAATAATAGCGTCCGAGGAATGGATCAAATCGTTATCGACTAAGGTTATAAAAATTTCTCTTTCCGTGAGCATCAGAAATTTTCCCAGAATAAAGGTTGTCCTTTTTCTATCTTTTCTTTGCAGGTTTTTCCGATGATAACAGACTTGTATTTAGGAGGAATCCCTAAAGCCGGACGCAGTACATCGATATCTTCTTCCGTCATCACATGGCCTTGGGGCAAATCCCGTTTGGCATATAAACAACGACGTTGTACATACACCGTTTCCCCTTCTTCCGCCACCACTTCTTTCCGGGTACTTCCCATAGCCCGTTCTACCTCCCGTACATAGTCGACCATCCGTTTAAAATCCTGTGGTTCCATCGAATGAGGATGATCCGGTCCCTTGTCTTTTTTATTCAATGTAAAATGTTTCTCGATCACACATCCTCCGAGTACCACCGAAGCCAAAGCAACTACCGGACCCGGTGCATGGTCCGAATAACCGGTCAAGATATCGAAAGCCGACTGATAGGTTTTCAACACATTTACATTGGCACTGTCTATTTTAGACGGATAATTGGTAATGCATTGCATTAGTATAAGGTTCCGGTTTCCAGCCGCTTCTATGGTTCTGACCGCCTCATCTATTTCCGACAAGGTAGCATCACCTGTGGCCAGCATCAACGGTTTCCCCGTACGGGCCATATAATCCAGCATTTCCAACCAGGTAATATCCCCGGAACCGATCTTAATAAAAGGTACATTCAACTCCACACATAAGTCAACCGCTTCTTTAAAATAAGGAGAGGTGGAAAAATCGATTCCTACCTGCCGACAATAGTCGGCAATCTCCCGATGCCATTCTATCGGAAATTCAGCATCTTTAAATACTTCGCTAACCGTTCTTCCCCAAGAACCGTGCACACCTTTCAGCTGCATCCGGGAGAAACCTCCCTCCGAAACAATTTTTTCCGTTCGGAATGTCTGGAATTTAGCACAATCCGCACCCGCCTCTTTAGCTGCATCGATTAAACGTTTAGCCTTATCGATGCTTCCATCAAAATTAGCGCCGATCTCGGCTATCATATAAGTGGGATGCCCGGCACCGACCAAACGGTCCCCGATCTTAATCTCTTTAGGAAATGCATTCATGGTATTTCAGTTTAAAGTTAATATTATGAAAGCCGTTTAAAACCTGCCTGACACACCGGGCCTTTCAGGTATTTTTCAGGATCACCTTCCTGTATTGCCTGCCCGATAAGTCCAAATACTTCGTCCACCGCATGAAGATAAGAAGTGATGTGCTCGTCTTTATGAGCATAACAAGCATAATAAGAATTGGTAGCCAGAAAACCCCGGTTCAACATTTCCTGAGTAAACAAGGTCTTCAATACCAAAGGTTTTTCGGAAAAATCGAAATGACTCATCGGATAAATGCTCCCCACATGAATCTGCAAACCGTGTTTACGGGCCAATTCCGTCCAGCCGGCCTGTATTTTTTTACCACATCCGATCATATGTTCCTGAACCTGGCAGGCCAACATTTTTTTTATGGTAGCAATCGCCGCCACCGGACCTATTCTTTCCGTCCAGTATGTACTACTGATGAACGAATCTTGAGCTGCATCCATATATTTCTCCTTGCCGATAACGACACCCATCGGGTAACCGTTACTGATCCCTTTAGCAAATACGGCGATATCCGGTTCCAATCCCAGTACCAAATGCGCTCCACCCGTATTTAAACGGAAACCACTGGAAACCTCATCTATAATTAAAGGAACTTTCAACCGATCGGCCTCTTTCCGCAAAACTTCGAAAAATTCTTTATCCGGGTCGATATTCCGAATAGCTTCGAGCACAATTCCTCCGATCTGATCCCCGTATTTCTCAATCAGCCTCATAAATTCTTCCTGATTGTTATAGAAAAAAGGATAAGAAGTGCCTTTCATACTTCGGGATACTCCTACGGGACTCAAGCCGGGCAACAACTGCCCGTCCAAAGCTTTGTTATCTGCCAGGTTAGCCGATAAATACCAATCATGCCAGCCATGATAACCACTGAATAAAATAATATCTTTTCGTGTGGCGGCCCGGGCTATTCTTACAGCAACAGACATCGCATCCCCTCCACCCCGGGCATAACGTACCATGTTGGCCCAAGGATGCAGTCGGATCATCAACTCCGCCAGTTCCACTTCCTCCGGAGCATTCAAGGTACACATGCTACCGTTATGAACGACCTCCACCACCGCCTTATCCACATCCTCATCCGCATATCCCAACGTACAGGCTCCAATTCCCATATAACTCATATCGGTATAGTGATTATCATCCAAATCCCATACCTCACACCCTCTGGCCTTTTTGTAATAAGCCGGCCATTGATCCGGCAACAACTGTTCCGGGCGTTTTGACAACAATTGAGTTCCTCCAGGAATCATTTTCTTGGCCTTTTCGTATAATTTCTGTCCTGTTCCCATGACACTATAATTTAGTCGTTTAACAATGATTTTTGATACCCTTCATTGCGGGTATGATGCCCGTTCAATTCTTTTATCTTCTCATGCCGGTCCAAATAATCAATATATTCTTTCCACGATTTATCGGGGCCTAGCGCTTCGAGGAGTTGTTTGATGACTTCAAAATCTTCCTGCGTATCCACCGTAATCCGATAGGCCGAATAATCCTCCGGATTTTCGATGGACCCGGATTTAAAAATAGATCCTCCTTTTACCGAAGAATTTCTCCAGATATAAGGGGTAACATGCTCCCGGTCACTTTTTAAAGTCGCTTCCAGAAACGCTTTTTCAAGAGCTTCGAATTTAAACACCTCACAATCTACTCCGTCAGGAAAAGTCGGGATCAGGGTATTGGAAACATAATCGGCTCCCGAAGAAACACAGGCCCGGATGACACGATCTATTTCTACCGGATCAATCAGTGGACAATCCGAAGTGACACGTACCACATAATCCGGTTGTTCAGGCAATGCCGCCTGGTAAAAACGGGCTAACACATCTTCGGTAGACCCCTGAAAAACCGGGACCTGGGCTTTTTTTGCAATAGCCAGGATATGTTCGGCTCCCGGTTCTTTCGTTGTAGCAATAATCAATTTAGAGATCAGTTCGGACTTTAGAATCCTTTTCACGTGAATCTCCAACAAGCTTAGTCCGTTTACTTCTTTGAGCACTTTAGCCGGTAAACGGGTCGAACCGTATCTGGCCTGGGTAACCGCCAATATTTTCATTCTACAGTAAATTGAGGATCAACATATTGCTTGATTTTTTCCCGCATACTTTCCACAGTCTCCCAATCGGTATTCTTATCGGAACTGTAATGGAAATCTCTGGCAACGGGCACAGCCCCATGATGCGTCAGATAATCCTCCCGGGTATGGTTAAAAGATACGGAAGGAAGAATAGCATAATAAGCTCCCAAATCGATCGTATTCATAGCATCTGTGGGTGTAATCATTTCTTCATGCAATTTTTCTCCCGGACGTATCCCGACAATTTCCATTTTTGCCTCCGGAGCAATGGCTTTAGCTACATCGACGATTTTATAAGAAGGAATTTTAGGAATAAAAATTTCCCCGCCCAGATGATGTCCGATGGCAAACATCACCAGATCGACTCCGGCTTGAAGTGAAATATTAAACCGGGTCATTTCCTCATGAGTAATGGGAAGCACTCCCGTAGATTTTCTGTTCATAAAAAAAGGTATGACAGAACCTCTCGAACCCATCACATTCCCGTAACGTACTACTGAAAAACGCAAATCCCGGTTTCCTTTTATATTATTTGCTGCCACAAAGAGTTTGTCGGAACATAATTTCGTCGCACCGTATAAATTAATCGGGGCGCAAGCCTTATCAGTAGACAAAGCAACCACATGCTTTACTTCGGTAGCCAAAGCCGCATTAATAACGTTCTGAGCTCCATGGATATTGGTCTTTACGCATTCATCCGGATTGTATTCTGCTGTATCCACCTGCTTGATAGCAGCAGCGTGAATGATAACATCTATGCCTTCGCACGCTCTTTTTAAGCGTTCGCCATCCCGAACGTCTCCAATGAAAAAACGAAGCTGGGGATAATCCTTCTCCGGATATTTCTGTTTCATCTCGAATTGCTTTAACTCATCTCTCGAATAAATGACAATTCGTCTGACGCTCGGATAATCCCGCAATATAGTTTCTACAAACTTTTTCCCGAAAGAGCCTGTCCCACCGGTTATGAGGACGGATGTGTTGTTCAACATAATAATGTAGATTTAAATTTGTTATTCCCTTATCAGAATATTACTGTATATTATTAGATATTAGTATGATAAGCCCTTACATTTAAAGCAGAATATCCCAAAAGACACTTCCCAGAAAAAACGCTCGTTTTTTTTGCATAAAATAGAGATACCGCACCTTGAATTATTCCCTTTATGAAATAATTTAGAGTAAAATATTCATTTATCCACTCCATATGTCTGTACACTCCACCTTATGGATTGACAAATAAATACTTACATAAAATAACGATCTGGATTTTCAGTATAAGTCCACTTTTTTGGTGCGGGAGAAGTATTAAAACAGAAAAAAACATATACTAATTTTTTGAAATATGTTTTTAATGAGTAATTTTGTTGCGCAAAATAAAGGTTGGTTACAAATCTTTATTTTCAGTATATTCTGTTTCATACTATATGGGACTTACCGGGCGAAGCTGTAAATAGCGGACGCCATTCCATTTCAAAATGTTAGATAGCTTAATTACTTCTAAAACCCGAATTAAACTACTTATTAAATTTTTTCTGAATTCTTCCATGAAGGCCTATTTACGAGGATTAGCGGATGAATTCGGGGAATCGACCAATGCTATCCGTTTAGAATTAAACCATCTGGAAGAGGCTGGTTTGTTAAGTTCGGAAACAGAGGGAAATAAAAAGGTATATCAGGCTAATCCGGCTCATCCTTTGTTTAAGGATATCCGCAGTCTGGTATTAAAACACAGCGGTATTACCCAGGTGATCGAAGAAGTGGTGGAACGGACGGGTGATATTTACAAAGTGTGGATCCGCGGTGATTTTGCTGTCGGTAAAGATTCCGGAATTATCGAATTGGTAATAGCCGGGCAGGATATCGACATGGACTATTTCAACATGTTGGTTCGCAAAGCAGAAGAGCTGACTCACCGTCAAATCTGTTACACGTTTATTTCTCCGGAAGATGAAAAACTGTATCTTTCCGAAAGTAGCAAAAACTTCTTAATCTGGAAAAAATAATTATTTTTTACAGAGAACATAAATCCAGTTTTTTAACAAAAAAAACGAGCGTTTTTATTGGTTGATGTTAAGTTGGTTAAAGGGTAGGTTTTCACTTGAAGTGAACTTACTTAAATGATTCATATTTATTAGATTTATTATGAAAGGTATTGTCCTTGCCGGAGGTTCGGGCACCCGTCTGTATCCGATCACCAAAGGAGTTTCCAAACAGTTGTTACCCGTTTACGATAAGCCCATGATCTATTATCCCATTTCGGTACTGATGCTGGCCGGAATACGGGAAATTTTGATCATTTCCACGCCTCACGATCTGCCGGGATTCGAGCGTTTGCTGGGAGACGGTTCCGATTACGGAGTACACTTCGAATACGCCGAACAGCCCAGTCCGGACGGTCTGGCGCAAGCTTTCATTATCGGAGAAAAGTTTATCGGTGACGACTCTGCCTGTCTGGTTTTGGGAGACAATATCTTTTACGGACAAGGATTTACCCCCATGCTGGAAGAAGCAGTATTCCGGGCCGAACAGGAACACAAAGCTACGGTATTCGGATACTATGTCAATGATCCGGAACGTTACGGAGTGGCTGAATTCGACCGGGAAGGAAATGTTTTAAGCATCGAGGAAAAACCCAAAAATCCGAAATCGAATTATGCCGTAGTGGGCTTGTATTTTTATCCCAATCGGGTCATCAAAGTTGCCCAAACTATCAAACCTTCCGATCGGGGAGAATTGGAGATTACTACGGTCAATCAGGAATTTCTGCGAGCAGGAGATTTAAAAGTCCAGCTATTGGGGCGGGGGTTTGCCTGGCTGGATACCGGTACGCATGATTCCCTGGCGGAAGCCTCTATTTTCGTGGAAGTAATCGAAAAACGCCAGGGATTAAAAGTAGCCTGCCTGGAAGCCATCGCTTATCGGAAAGGATGGATCGGCAAAGAGAAAATGCAAGCTATAGCTTCACCTATGGCTAAAAACCAATATGGACAGTATTTACTGAAAGTAATAGAAGGATTGAATTAAGAAACGATGATGAAGGTGGAGCAAGCAAAAATCGTGGATTTACCCAAAATATTAGACCGTCGCGGTAATTTATCCGTTATCGAGCAGTATAAAAATATTCCTTTTAAAATTGAAAGGACCTACTGGATTTACGATGTACCCGGAGGGGAAGTAAGGGGAGGCCATGCTTACAAAAATAACCGGGAATTTATTGTTGCACTTTCCGGAAGTTTCGATGTGGTTCTGGACGACGGTCAGGAAAAAAAGATTTTTTCATTGAACCGTTCGTATTACGGTCTCTATGTGCCCCAGGGACTTTGGAGACAAATGAAAAATTTTTCCACCAATTCCCTAGCCCTCATTCTGGCGTCTACCTCCTATAATCAAAACGATTATATTTACGATTATCAGGATTTTCTGACTTACATACAGAAAACGGTATGATAAATTCCCTAACTTCCTGGCGGTTTATTTTTGCTGTAATAATTTTCCTCCACCACTATAGTTTTTCCGGTGGTTCCGTATTCCCCGCAGGTGGAAATCTGGCCGTATCGTTTTTCTTTTTGTTAAGCGGATTCGTACTGGCCTATAGCTACGGCGACAAAATACTGCACAAAGAAGTATCCTATAAGAATTTTTTACTGAAAAGGATCGTCCGGCTTTATCCGGTACATTTCTTTACTTTTCTGGGTGCCCTGTTTTTATATATAGGGACTTCTTTTCTCCAGAAAGAAGCCATTAGCGGCGAATACCTGGCCCTGGGAGGAATAAATCTTCTACTGCTGCAAAGCTGGATTCCCCTTAAAGTCGTTTATTTCTCCTACAATGCCGTTTCCTGGTGTTTGTCGGACGAAATCTTCTTTTATGTATTGTTTCCCCTTCTGGTTCCTTTTTTTATAACAAGCAAGTTCAAGCGGGTCTGCTTTGTCCTGGGGTTGTTGATCGCAGCTTATCTGATGGCTATGTATTTCATTCCCAAAGCTTATATCCATTCGCTTTTTTACATCAATCCCCTGTTCCGGAGCGTGGATTTTATCATAGGTATTTTTTTATACAAAATCTTCACGACTTTTTTAAAAAATAACAGGCCCCTTCCCCGGCATGAGATGACTTTAATGGAAGGGGCTTCGCTGCTTGTTATAGCCGGTCTCTTGTGGTTTCTGAACAATAATCCCGGCTACGCTTTATATGCGGTCTATTACTGGCTACCCCTTTCTTTTCTCATCCTGACTTTTGTAGTAAGTTCGAAAAATACATCCCGGGAAGGAGAGATTACGAAATTTTTATCCCACAAAATAGGGGTATATCTGGGAAATACCAGTTTTTGTTTTTTTATGATCCATCAACTGGTAATCCGGGTGCTGTATGCGGGTTCCGCTTATTTCCATATCGACGTCCGGAACTGGTTCGGATTGATACTGGCATTTTTCCTTTCACTCCTGGGCGGTATTTGCTGTTACCATCTTATAGAATTACCCCTTACCAAATACTTCAATTCCAAATTAAAACGTTGATTTATGACGGTTTATGACTGTTCTTTCATCGAATTACCCAAAATAACGAACCGTTCGGGAAATATTACGCCGATCGAAGGGATGAAGCATTTGCCTTTCGAGATAAAAAGGGTCTTCTATACTTACGATATTCCAGGCGGAGAAGCCCGGGGAGCCCATGCCCACAAAGCCTGCCATCAATTTTTAGTGGCAGCCAGCGGCAGTTATGAAGTAGTCCTGGACGACGGGATTAATAAGCGAACGGTGCTGCTGAACCGTCCTTTCTACGGTTTACATATCCCTCCCGGCATCTGGGCTTCCGAACAAGGTTTTTCTTCCGGCTCCATCTGTCTGGTCCTGGCTTCTCACGGATATGATGAAAAAGATTATATCCGGGATTATCGGGAATATCTGGATTATAAAAAAATAAAATGAAAAAATTATTACCTGAAAATTTCGAAGCGGATTATTACGGAATTCATGTCCGCTTGGTCGAGGAAAAAGATGCCGGATTTATTGTCAAACTGAGAACCGATCCCCAGCTCTCCCGCTTTATTCATACCACTTCTTCCGATATCGCTCAACAAATCGGATGGATCAGGAATTATAAACAACGGGAAGCCCAGGGACTGGAATATTATTTCATTTTTTACAAAAACGGAAAACCGTTCGGAGTAAATCGTTTATATCACATGGAACAGGAAGACCGGTTTACCAGCGGGTCGTGGATATGCGAACCGGGCACAGACATGAATGCGGTCGTGGCCTCTTCCCTGATTCCCCGGATCATCGCTTTCGAACAATTGGGACGGGAAATGGAATTCGGAGTGGAAGGCTGTCATGAAGACAACAAGAAAGTGATCAAATTCAATTTAATGATCGGCATGAAAATCAAAGGTACAAGAACGGAAGCACAAGGTAAGTTTTACACTTTCGACTTGTACAAAGAAGACTTTTATAAAAATAAAGAAAAACTGGAAAAACTTTTAAACTTATAAATCGGAATACAGCATGAAAGCATTTATTTTCCCCGGACAGGGTTGTCAGAAAGAAGGTATGGGAAAAGAATTGTATGAAAATTTCCCGAAAGCGAAAGCTCTTTTCGAAAAAGCGAACGACTTCCTGGGACGCCGCATCACGGATGTCATGTTCTATGGGGATGAACTGGAACTGATGGAAACCAAAAATACACAACCTTCCGTATTTCTTTACGAAGTAATCCTGGCCCAAACCCAAACCGATCTGGTTCCGGACGTGGTTGCCGGCCATTCTCTGGGAGAATTTGCCGCATTGGTGGTCAACGGTTGCCTTTCTTTCGAGGACGGTTTGAACCTGGTTTTAAACCGGGCCCTGATCGCACAGAAAGTATGCGAAAAATTCGATACCGCTATGGGTGCTGTTATCGGATTCCCGGATGAATATATCGAAAAGAGGTTGAAAGAAATATCTGAAGAATCGGGAGAACCCATCTATTTCGCTAATTACAACGGTCCCGGACAGGTAGTGATCACCGGTTCCAAAAAAGGTGTCAAAATCGCCTGTAAAACCTTTAAAGCCGAAGGAGCTAAAAAAGCGGTACAACTGGCTATCGGGGGCTCTTTTCACTCTCCTTATATGGAAGAAGCCCGTCAGGAACTGGGAGCCATTATCGAAAAAACGAAATTCAATTCTCCCACCGTACCGGTATATCAATGTGTGGACGGTTTGCCGCATACCGATCCGGAAGAAATCAAAAACAACCTGATTCAGCACATCACCCATCCGGTGTTATGGACCGCTATGGTGCGCCATATGGAGGAAGACGGAGTAAACGAATATTACGAAGCCGGCACCGACGATACTTTGCAAAAAATCGTCGCCCGTATGTGTCCTGACAAAAAAGTGACTTCTTTATGGGAAGTACCCCAATATGATATTATTAATCCATTTAAAATTGAAACCTTATGACATTAGATGAATTTGTACAGTTATTTGCCGAACAATTCGACGATACTCCGGCAGATGCTTTTACTCCTTCCACCGATTACAAATCCCTGGAAGAGTGGGGTTCGCTGGTCGCCTTATCGGTTATTTCCATGGTAGACGACGAATTCGAAAAACGCATTACGGGAGCGGATATCCGGAATTGCACCACGATCGAACAACTCTATCAATTAATTCAATCCAAGTAATTGATTTACTCCGGTTAAAATCTAATCGGAGTAAATTTTAATACGATTCATCATGTCATTCGTCAGTGTAAAAAATGTAAGAATAGCCGGTATGTCGGCCTGTGTGCCGGAACGGGTGGAAGAAAACCGGGATTACTCCCTCATGTCCGAAGAAGAAATTGAAAAATACATTCAGGCAACCGGAGTGGAACGCCGGCATTGTGCCGTTCACGACGGTTCTATCTGCACCTCGGACTTATGTCTGAAAGCCGCAGAAAAGCTAATCGCCGATCTGGGTTGGGATAAATCGGAAATCGAACTGTTGGTTTTTGTTTCCCATACCACCGATTACCGTCTTCCGGCAACGGCTTGCGTACTTCAGGACAGATTGGGGCTATCCACCTCCTGCATGGCTTTCGATGTCACGCTCGGATGTTCCGGTTATCTGTTAGGACTGGGAATCGCCGGCAATATGCTGGCCTCCGGAAGCATGAAAAAAGCCTTGCTGATGGTCGGAAACACCCAGTCGGAATATGCCAGTTTTGAAGACCGGAGCATGTACCTCCTTCTAGGAGATGCAGGCACCGTAACCGCTTTGGAATACGATCCGGAACATGCCGATAAAATGGATTTCTGCTACATGACCGACGGATCAGGCCGGGAATTCGTGATGGTTCCCGACGGAGGTTCCCGCAATCCGGTAAATGAAAAATCATTTCTGATGGAAGACTGCGGAGACGGTATCCGACGCAACCGCTTACAGGAAAAAATGGACGGAGTCGAAGTCTTTTCTTATGCCATGTCCTATATTCCCAAATGTTTTAACCGGCTGAAAGAAAAATTCGGGATCGACCCCCAAAAAGCAGACTACCTGCTTTTGCACCAGGCTAATAAATACTTATGTGAGAAACTCAGGAAAAAACTGAAGTTTCCACCCGAAAAGGTCCCTTATAACATCCATGAATTCGGTAATACCAGCGGAGCCACCATCCCGCTGCTCATGGTCACCAATCTGAAACAGGAACTGGAAAGCAAAAAACTGGAACTGTTGTTGTCAACCATCGGGGTAGGTTTTTCGTTAGGCACCGCCCGGATAACAGCCGGTAATATCGTATGTCCCGATCTGATGACCCTTTAAATTTTTCTCCATGTGTTATAATCCATTTTCACTAAAAGGGAAAACGGTATTGGTTACCGGTGCATCCTCCGGAATCGGAGAATGTATGGCGGTCGAATGCTCCCGCATGGGCGCGGATGTTGTTATTACAGCCCGGAATGCGGAACGTTTGAACCAAACGTTTACCCGGCTCGAAGCGGGAAATCACCGGCAGGTTATAGCCGACCTCATCCGCATCGAAGATATAGACGGCCTGATCGGAGAACTTCCCGAACTGGACGGCATAGTGCTGAATGCCGGAATCCTGAAAACAACTCCCGTCAGAAACATAACGGAAGAAAATATCGATTCGGTTTTTCAGACCAACATACTTTCTTCCATCCGGCTGATCCAACGATTACTGAAAAAGAAGAAAATCCGCAACGGCAGTTCTGTCGTATTTATTTCTTCCATTTCCACCTTTCAGGTCAAAATCGGTAATTCCCTCTACTCGGCAACCAAAGGGGCGATTAATTCCTTTGCCAAAGTACTGGCCCTGGAAGTAGCTTCGAAAAGAATCAGGGTCAACTGCATCCAACCCGGATTTATCCGGACGAGGGTGCTGGAAGCCGGAGCCATATCGGAAGAACAATTACAGGAACACTTCAAAAAATATCCGATGGGTATCGGTAAACCGGAAGATATAGCCTATCCGGCGATCTATCTTCTTTCGGATGCGGCCCAATGGGTCACCGGCAGTATATTTACCATAGACGGAGGAGGAACCTTAAGCTAAAATATCATGAAACATTTAATTATTATAGGAGCCGGGAACATCGGGAAAATCACCTGTGAATACGCCCGTCTCTCGAAGGATTTCAATGTAAACTGGGAAATCCGGGGCTTTCTGGATTTTGCCGGGAAAGAGATCCGGGAAGATAAAAACTATCCGGCAGTAATCGGCACCCTGGAAGACTACGTCCCTCAGGCCGACGACCTGTTTATCTGCTCGTTCGCCTCAGTGGAAGAAAGAGAAAAAAGCGTTAAAATCATTGAGGGGAAAAACGGACAATTCATCAACATCATACACCCCTCGGCCAACATCTGTCAAACCGCCCGGATCGGTACGGGAAACCTGATCGGAGCCTTTACCACCGTCTCGGTCCATGCAAACATCGGTAATCACGTGATCATCCAGGATCATTGCAATATCGGGCACGATTCCGTAATCGGCGATTTCGCCCACTTGTATGTAGGGAATATTGTTTGTGGAATCAACCAAATCGGTCGTCGGGCAACGCTCTATACCGGATCGACCGTTTATCCTAAAATCAAAATCGGAGCACAAGCTACGGTAGGCGCGGGAAGCGTGGTCATGCGTGCCGTCAAAGAAAACACCACCGTTTTCGGAAATCCTGCCAAAAAAATAGACTGATATGCTAAAACCCGGAGACCATTTCGAAGAAAAAATATCCTTTAATTACCAGGATATGGTCACCTTTCTGGATATCGTCAAGGACATCAACCCGGTCCACAGATATACCCCACAGGAAGTAAAAGAAGGAACAAAAAGAAAATTGACCGTGCAGGGTATGTTCGCTGTATGCATGTTCAGCGGAATATTGTCCCGTTTTTTCCCGGATAGCGTCAATGTTTCCCGGACGGCAACTTTTGTACGTCCGCTCTGGCTGGACGAAGAATATACGCTGAGTCTGAAAATCAGAAGCATCGACCGGGAACAAAAAATCGGGACCCTCAAAGGGGCCATTAAAAACAGCAAAGGGAAAGTATGCATCGACTGCACCACGGATATTAAGAACGAAAAACTGTTCGGTCCTGCCGACGACAACTCATCAGAAAGACATGAATCATAATCCGTTTTCACTGGAAAATAAAACCGTACTGATCACCGGAGCCTCTTCCGGTATCGGACGTGGTATTGCCGCCGAATGTGCCCGGATGAAAGCCCGGGTCATCATAACGGGCCGAAACGAAGAACGTTTACAGGAAACGCATCAGCTGCTCGAAGGAGAAGGCCATCTCAGTATTATAGCCGACCTGAATGACCGACAGCAGCTTGAAAAACTGATACAGGAACTCCCTCCGATCGACGGAGTAGTGCTGAATGCCGGCATAGTGATCAAATCGCCTGTAAAATTCGTTACTCCTGAAAAACTGGATGCTGTTTTTCAGACCAACTTTTTTGCTCCTGTACTGATTATGCAGGGGTTATTGAAAAAAAAGAAGATCAATAAAGGAGGCTCTGTCGTTTTGATGTCTTCCATTTCCTCGACTTACGCCACCCTGGCCAATGTGCTGTATGCCTCTTCCAAAGGGGCGCTGAACTCTTTTATGAAAGTGCTGGCCTTGGAAGTCGCCCCCAACAAAATCCGGGTGAACGCTATACAGCCCAGCATCATTTTAGGAACAAACATATTCTCCGCCAATCCGCTTCAGGAGGAACTGTTCGAATGGGGAGATACTTGCCCGCTGGGACGCAACGGCCAGCCGGAAGACGTGGCGTATGCCGCCGTTTATTTCCTGTCGGACGCTTCCACCTGGGTTACCGGAAATATTTTTAACATAGACGGAGGAATCACACTTAGGTAATCATATGGCTTTTTTAGAAATTAAAAACGTGGCCTTGAGGGGAGTGTCGGCCTGCGTCCCCGCTCAAACGGTAAAAACAAGGGAAATGCCGATTTTTCCGACTCCCGACGCAGCCGAAAAATTCATCAAAACTACGGCTATCGAAGAAAGAAGAATCATAGAAAAAGGTTCCTGTACATCGGACCTGTGTATGAAGGCGGCAGAACGCTTAATCAGTGATCTTCGCTGGAACAAAGAAGAGATCGAAGCCCTGATATTTGTATCCAATACCCCTGATTACAGATCGCCGGCAACCTCCTGCATATTACAGGACCGGCTGCATTTACCCGTTTCCTGTCTCACGCTGGATATTTCGGCCGTTTGCTGCGGTTTTATTCAGGGAATGACCGCACTGGGCGGATTAATGGCTTCGGGTTGTATCAAAAAAGCTTTGCTGCTGGCAGGAGACACCAATTCGCTGACCTCCTCTCCGGAGGATAAATCCCGCTATCCTTTACTGGGAGATGCCGGCACGGCTACGGCCTGGGAGTACGATGAAAAAGCCGAAAAGATATACAGCAATCTGTTATCAGACGGTTCCTGTTACGAATTTGTGATGACTCCGGACAGCGGCTTCCGCCATTTCGTAAGTCCGGAATCCTTTGTGATGAAAGAAAACGAAGACGGTATCTGGCGGGCCCCCATACACGGCATTATGAACGGCATGGAAGTCTTTTCATTCGCCATTTCCGAATGCCCTAAAGCTATCCGTTCACTGTGCGAACACTTCGGGATCGATATACAGGCCGATGTGGATTATTACCTCTTCCACCAGGCCAATATGAAAATCAACTCCACAATCAGAAAAAAATTAAAACTGGCGGAAGAAAAAATACCGTCCAACATAGATCGGTTCGGAAATACCAGTTGTGCGGCCATCCCTTTACTGATGGTCACCAATATCCGCGAAGCGATCGGGTCCGGTCCCCTTTCCCTGCTGCTTTCCGCCATCGGAGCCGGTTTTGTCTGGGGAGGAGCTTACTTGAAAACGAATCGGATCGTATGTCCGGAATTGCTGGAATGGTAAATCGCATCCGACAAAGACCTCATGCCTTAATAAAAACAAAAAATGAAAATAGGAATTATCAGAGAAACGAAAGATCCCGAAGACAATAGGGTCGCTTTAACTCCCAAGGAGATTTTGTACCTGCAAAAAAAATATCCCGACACCGAAATTGTGGTGCAGCAGAGTAAGATCCGGGCATATACCGACCAATCGTATCAGGAGGCAGGCATTCAAGTAGTGGAAAACGTGGAAGACTGCGATATTCTTTTCGGTATTAAAGAAGCGGATATCCATACTTTGATTGCGGATAAACATTATTTTTTCTTCGGCCATATAGCTAAGAAGCAACCTTATAATAAGCCGCTGATTAAAAAAATGATGGAGCTGAGAATTACCTTCTCGGATTACGAATATCTCGTCGACGACGAAAACAGACGGCTATGCGCTTTTGGTTGGTGGGCAGGCGTCGTCGGGGTATACAATACCCTACGGGCTTACGGCATACGGGAAAAACAGTTCGAATTACCCCTTCCCGGTCCCTCTTTTACGTCTGAAAAATTAATCGGCGAATTACGGCAAAAAGAAACATCCGGCATCTGAATCGTCCTGAGCGGAAACGGACGGGTTTCTCAAGGCCCCCAGTCTATTTTCGATAAAATGGGGATTCCATATGTATCCCCTTCCGTTTATCTTCAAAACGAACGGCCGGGATCCCGATATACCGTATTGGAAATCAAAGACCTGGTACAACTAGCCCATGAAAATACTGCGGAATTCGACAGGAACCATTTCGATAAGTTTCCGGAACAATACGAAAGTGTATTTTTAAAATATGCCAAAGTATCGGACGTATTCATCTCCTGCCATTTCTGGGCACCCAACGAACCCGTTTATTTATCGGAAGCTGATCTGAGAGTGCGGGAACTTCCTCTCAAAGTCATAGGAGACATCACCTGTGATATTTGCGGAAGTATTAAATCCACCCTCCGGTCTTCCACCCATAAAGATCCGTTCTACGATTACAATCCGGTAACGCAAAAAGAAGAAAAGGCATTTTCTTCTCCCCACAATATAACCGTAATGGCCGTAGATACTTTACCTAACGCCCTGGCTTTGGATACGAGTGCATTCTTCGGGGAAATGCTTACGAAACACGTCTTCGAAGATATTCTGAGCGGCCGTATAAACGAGAGTATCGTTATTCAAAGAGCCACCATATTGGAGAAAGGCCGGTTGACCGACCACTTTAGTTACCTGAAAGATTACGCATTAAGTTAGAATGGCAGCCACTCTTACCCAACGAACCATTTCGGGCATGATATGGAGTTCCGTACAACGTTTCGGAACACTGGGTATTTCGTTTATTTCTTCTTTAATTCTGGCGAGATTGCTGACACCCGAAGATTACGGCGCTATCGGAGTATTGGCTATTTTTATCGCGCTTTCGAATACGTTCATCGATGGAGGTTTCGGTTCCGCTTTGGTTCAAAAGAAAAACCCGACCCAGGACGACTATTCCTCTATTTTTTACTGGAATATTTTGTTAGCTGTGGTCTTATACGGCTTATTATACTGGTGCGCTCCGGCTATTTCCGTATTTTATAAAATGCCTATACTGGCCGAGGTATTACGCATACAGGGCATTATTTTAATTATCAACGCCCTGCAAATTATACAAAACAACCAATTGAACAAACAGCTCAGGTTCAAGCCCTTGTCCCTCATTACTATTTCGGCGGCCCTGCTCTCTGTGATAGCGGGAATTATCCTGGCTTACCGGGGATACGGGGTATGGAGTCTGGTTGTCCAACAACTGATTAACAGCGCCGTATGTGCCGTATTGTTATGGATTTACAACAAATGGTATCCCAGCCTGACGTTTAATTGGAAATCTTTCAAAGAATTGTTCAATTTCGGGGGATTTATGTTACTGTCCAATTTACTGACAACTCTTTGCAACAACATACAGGGATTGATAATCGGAAGGGTATTTTCCACCCGGGACATGGGATTTTATGCCAAAGCGAGAAGTCTGGAAGAAATACCTTCTATGAGCATATCCAACATCGTTAATCAGGTTACTTTTCCGGTATTCTCTGAATTGCAGGAAGACAAAGAAAAATTAAAAAATGCTCTGTCCCACATCGTGACAGCTCTGGCTTTTGTATGTTTTCCCCTGATGATTTTATTAATCGTTATTGCCAAACCCCTGATTATCATTTTGTTTTCCGACCGATGGACGGAATCCATTCCCTATTTTCAAATATTATGTATCGCAGGAATAGCGATCAGCCTACAAGGGATCAACTACAATGTTGTAGCCGCTATCGGTAAAAGTAAGATACTATTTAAATGGACCATTATAAAAAGAGTCATCGGAATCGGCTGTATCTTTATCGGTTTACCCTTCGGAATGAAAGGACTATTGTGGGGCATGGTAGGAGGATCTTATGCCATTTACCTGATCAATGCTTTCGTCGCCTCGAAATATATCGGCTATTCTTCGAAAAATCAATTTACCGATATCTTCCCTATCCTGTTATTATCGGCGGGAGTCGGTATCATCACCTGGTTTTTCGGAACGCATTTACCGGTCAATTTCAGGATAGCCGGCTTGATCCAGGTCCTCCTGTTCGGCTTTCTTTATTTGACGTTGGCTTTTTTTATTAAATGCAAATCCTTTACTATCAGTATCGCTACTTTAAAACGAATGATGATAAAAGCAAAACATGAAAGAAATAAATAAAATTGCTTTTTTAGGCGATCTTATGCCCGGCGGAGTCCTTCATTACCAATCCGAGTATATCGACGAGGAAGTAAAAAAATACCTGGACGGATTCGATGTAAGAATAGCTACACTCGAAACGGCGATAGGAGATCATTTTGCTTTCGACGAAGAAAAGATGAAAGGCAGGATGAACATCATTTATGCCAAAGATGCGGATATCCGGAAAATAACCGGACTGGGAATCGATCTCGTATCGGTCGCCAATAATCATGTGTTCGATCTGGGGGTCGAAGGTTTTAAAAATACGCTGAAGGTATTAGATGAGAATCACATCTTATATTGCGGCGGAGGAATGAATATCGACGAAGCTTCCCGACCCGCCGTTCTCGAAGCCGGAGATAAAAAGATAGCCGTACTGGCTTATTGTCAATACGGAACCAAGTACATCGGACATGTTCCGGTAGCCACCTCCACAAAGGCGGGGATAAATCCCCTGGACGAAAATAAATTTATTCCGGAGATTCAGGAAGCGAAAAAAAAATACGACTATGTATTTGTGATGCCGCATTGGGGAATAGAGTATACCCTGTTTCCTACCGTGGAATGCAAAAGACTGGCTTATCAAATGATTAAAGCGGGTGCGGACGGAGTCATCGGCAGCCATCCTCATCAAATACAGCCCGGCATTACTTATAAAAAACGCCCTGTTTTTTTCAGTCTCGGTAATTTTATGTTCGCCGACTTTTATATGTATCCTCCACGCCCCATCTGGTATCCGGAAAATTTATCGGAAGTCAAAAATATAAAACAGGTGGATGACTATATTTTCCCCGTGACCGAACCCGTGAAGCAACGATGGAGGGAGTCGTCGCGAATAGGTATGATCGCTTCCCTTACTTTAAAAAACGGGAACATAAAAAAAGCATACCGGCTCTCCTACCTCACGGACCGAAATATCATCACCTTTGCCCGGTCTACCCGGAAAATTAAAAGAGCTTTATTCATTGTAACCGCTTTACTCAAGCAAAATTCCTATCGGGGAGGAAAATATTACGGAAAAATAAGAAAGTTATTCCATATTCGATATTACATCGATTCTGTCAAAAAAATCTGGACTAAATAAAACATTCTTATGGTAAGAACCTATTTGAGAAAAATAAAATCCACCTGGTCTCTTCTGGTATTTGTCAATAAAATAAAAAAAGATTCCGGGAGAAAATATTTCTATATTCTCCATGATTATCTCTCTTTAAAAAAAAGGAAGGGATTGAAAATAGAGGAATATTATCAGTATGAATTAGAGAAACAGGACCGGGAAATGAAGGAATCCTTTTTGGGAGAAAATGAGCAACGATTTTACTTAGACTTATTGAATCCCAAAAAATATTATACAATAGCCAGAAACAAATATTTTTCCCATTTGTTTCTAGAAACAGCCCATTTGCCCAAAGCACAACTGTATTGTTATTATAATCCCGAATACAAGTTAGATAGAAATGAAAGAATTTCTTATGACTATAAATCCACAATCCGGATTCTGCAAGAAAAAAAGGTACAGGAATGTGTGATAAAAACGACGGAAAGCTCCCATGGAGATAACGTATGGGTGATTCGCAAAATTACGTTTACAGAAGAGGATTGCATATTGGAAAAATTTAACGGGCAAACTCTCTTTTTATCGAAATTACTGAACTATGAACCTCTGATATTTGAAAGCTTAATAAAACAAACAAAGCAGTTTGAACAATTCAATGAATCTTCGGTAAATACCGTTAGATTCATGACCACCCTCTATCCGGACGGGAATGTGAAAATTATTGCCACTTTTATTAAAATAGGACGCCAGGGGACCTGTGTGGACAATGCCGGAAACGGCGGTAATGTTGACGCTGCAATTGATACGGAAACAGGAAAATTGCAGTATGTTATTCGATACGACGGTATCAGAAAAGTGAAACCGATCACCCATCATCCGGATTCCGGTAATCTTTTGGATGGCGTACAAATTGAAAACTGGGAAATAGTCAAGAAAAAAATTATCGGTTTCCAACAGGCGATGCCTTACTTAAAAGCAATAGGATGGGACATAGCTATAACGGGAAACGGCCCTGTGGTCATTGAGATGAACGAGTTCTGGGACAGAACGGGCCAAATGTTTATCCGAAGAGGCTGGAGAAAAGAAATAAGAGCCTGCTACCGGGCCTGGAAAGAACTGGAAGACAAAGGGCTGGTACGTTATCCGTTCGAACGCCAGAACAATCCGTTATCTGTCAGAAAACTCAACAAAATCGTAAATCTTGAATAGCCCTTCTGTCAAATTGTTTTTTTGCGGAGATTTTTGCTCTACTCCTTCCGCCTCCCGGATTACGGTGTCAGAGGAACTTAAAACTCTCATCCGTTCTGCCGACATCAGCGTATGCAATTTTGAAGCTCCCGTCAAGCCTGAAAATTATACGCTCGTTCAGGATCCCATATTTCCCCGTTTGTACCAATCGCCGGATGCTGCGGAATTTTTGGAATCTTTAGGATTCGACCTGCTTTCTTTCGCCAATAATCACGTTTTCGACTGCGGAGAAGAGGGTTATGCCGAAACCCTTAAAAATTTCCGACGGACGGTATTAGTGGGTTCTGGCACGTTTGAAGAAGCGTACCGGGTAAAAATACTGGAATGCAAAGGCATCAAAATCGGTTTTCTGGCTCTGACCTATGCAGGCTTCGGTGTCTTCGATGATGCTTTGTTCCGGGAAGGAAAAGGATGCGCCTACATCAATCACCTGTGTGTAAACCACCTTATTGTGGATGCCAAAAAGAAAGTCGATTTTCTGATTATTCTGCCCCACGACGGAATTGAATACATCGATATCCCTTTACCGGAAACCAGGGCCAGGTATAAAGATTTTATCGATTACGGAGCGGATATCGTCGTGGGTTGCCATCCTCATTGTCCGCAAGGCTGGGAAATTTATAAAGGGAAACCGATATTTTATAGCCTGGGCAATTTCTTTTTCAATTCTAAACCCACCCCCGACTTTAAAACCCCTCTTCCGTATTGGTATAACGGAATGAGTGTAGAAATCGAACTGACATCGGAAAACCAGGAAATAAAATTCAGTATCCATCATACCCTCAACAAAGACAACCGCTACCTCACTTTGGATTTTTCCCCGGAAATTAAAGCACATACCGATCAGCTGTGCCGGCTCCTGGAAAAAGAGGAACTATACCGGGAAGCTTTGGAAAACGAAATAAAAAGACATTACTGTTCGAAATACATACCGATACTCGAATATACATTCAATACATTAAGCCTGAAAAAAGGAATCAAATCGTTTTTAAAAACGATTTACCGGGAAATTTTCAAAAAGAACCGGAAAAACTTTAAAAAATGGTCATTTATCGTCAGAAGCGACACCGAAAGAAACCTGATGATCCGTGGTATTAAAAAAGCCCATAATTACAATTAATCATGAAAAAAATTCTGAAAGATTTATTAGATATCCTCAGACGTTATCCCGTTTATGCCCGTTTCAGACGGGGAGTGAAAAGTATGATGGCCACTTGCGAACTCAAACCCTTGACCGGTGACCAGAAAAGGGAAATCCGCACTTATTACAAATCCACACTGGGGAAAAATACCAAACTTTACTGGCACCAGTTTTATTATTCCATGAACGGGATTTTCTCCGTTAAATACATTCCCAACGACTTGTATTTCGGCTACATTAAAAATAAATTGTTCGATAATAATATCTGCGCCGCTTATGACGATAAAAATTTATACGACAAGTTTTTCCCGGATACCCGCCAGCCGAAAATATTTCTGAAATGCGTAGACGGACATTATTCCATCGATAATCTGCCGGTCGGTAAAGAAGAAGCGATCATCCATTGCAGCAACCTCCAGGAAGCGATCATAAAACCCACCTTCCTTTCCGCCGGAGGAGAGAATGTACGCTATTTCTCTACCGCCAACGGTATTGAAATGAAAAGTAAGAAAACGGTCCGGGAGGTTTTCGATACCTACGGAAAAAATTTTAATGTTCAGGAGGCGATTCATCAGCATCCGGCCCTGGCAAGATTGAATCCTACTTCCGTCAATACCATCCGGGTAGTTACTTATTTCCGAGAAAATGAAGTAGTTTTACTTTATGCCGTCATGAGAATCGGCGAAGAAGGTTCCGATGTCGACAATACCACCGACGGCGGTTATACCTGCGGTATCCAAAAAGACGGTAAATTAAAAAAATACGCCTACGGCTTTAATCCGGCCAAAAGTTACACCTCCAATCCTGCCGGACTGACATTCGAAAATTACCCGCTTCCTCAGTATGAGCAGGTGGTTGCCGAAGCTAAACGACTGCATTATCAGATGCCTCACCTCCTGATGATCGGCTGGGATTTCACGGTAAACGACGATAACGAACCCGTTTTCATCGAAATGAACGCTCCCTGCGGATTACACCAATCGGCTGCAGGACCGGCCTTCGGAGAATATACGGACGAAATACTGAAAAAATGCTCCGGCCGTTAAAGGTGGGCCGGCCAACCGACAACCTTTGCGGCAAATGCCTAACCCCAACGGCTGAAAATGTATGACTGATTTTTTTATACACCGTCTCGTTAACCGACCCGTCACTTCTAATTGTTACCTGATTACCCTACCGGTATCGGACTTCTGTCTGGTGATTGACCCGGGAACGGAGGATTGCTCCGAGTTGTTAAAATTCCTGCAGGAACGGGAATGGAAACCTGAATACATCATTTTCACCCATGAACATGTCGATCACATTATCGGAGCCCAAACCCTGCAACAGCACTATCCGCAATCCCGGATCCTCTGTTCCTCCAATTGCGCCACATACATGCAATTGTCCAAATATAACCTAACGCGTATGACAGAACAATGGACCGAGCGGACAAGCATGCCGGAAGCGAACATCCGCCTGGAAGATATCGGTTACCGCATGAATTGGCAAGGAATCGACATCCGGTTTTATCCGGCGGAAGGACACAGTAAAGGTTCCATCTACTTTTTTATCGGTGATCACCTGTTTACGGGAGATACCCTGATTAAAGGTTACAGGACCACCACTCAATTACCGGGGGCTTCCAGAGAAGACCTGATCGCTACTTTCCGGAAAATGCTGGAGATAACTCCCCGCAATATAACCGTTTATTCCGGACATTTCGAGCCGTTCTGCCTGCAGGAGGCTGTAGACGAAATAACCGAACAAATCGATTTCTTCGAAAAGAAAATTTCTCAAAAACGAAAATAATATGATAAAATTCCTCGATCTGCAAAAAATAACCGATAAATATGCCGAAGAAATACATCAGGCGGTAGAAAGAGTAGTCGATAGCGGCTGGTATTTACAAGGGACCGAAAACCAGGCATTCGAAGAAAAATATGCGGCATATATCGGTACTCCTCACTGCGTAGGCGTAGCTAACGGTTTGGATGCGCTGATCTGGATATTCCGGGCGTACATTGAAATGGGAATCATGCAGGAAGGCGACGAAGTGATTGTACCCGCCAATACTTATATCGCTTCCATACTGGCCCTTACCGAAAATAATCTGGTTCCCGTTTTAGTAGAGCCCGATATCGAAACTTATCAAATCGACGATTCAAAAATCCAGGGAGCGATTACAGATAAAACCCGGGCCGTACTGATCGTCCATCTGTACGGACAATGTGCTTATACGGAAAAGATTGGGGAAATTTGTAAGAAGCACGGGCTGAAGTTGATAGAAGACAATGCACAAGCTCACGGTTGTTTATTTAAGAGCCGTAAAACAGGTTCCCTGGGAGATGCCGCCGGCCACAGTTTCTATCCGGGCAAAAACCTGGGCGCATTGGGTGATGCCGGAGCCGTTACCACCAATGACCCCGTTCTGGCGGCAACCGTACGGGCTCTGGCCAATTACGGGTCTACCCAAAAATACGTCTTTCAATATACCGGTAGAAACAGCCGCCTGGATGAAATCCAGGCCGCCGTCCTCAACGTTAAATTAACCCATCTCGACGAAGATAACAAACTTCGGAAAAAGATTGCAAAATACTACCTGGAACATATTCATAACCCGAAAATTATTTTACCCCGGGTAAAAGACTGGAACGGACATGTATTCCATATATTTCCTATCCGCTGTAAAAACAGGGATACTTTACAAACCTATCTTACGGAAAACGGAATTCAAACCCTGATTCATTATCCTATTCCTCCACACCAACAGGCTTGTTATAAAGAATGGAATTCCCGGTCTTTCCCCATCACTGAAAAAATTCACGAAGAGGAACTGAGTTTGCCGATCAGCCCGGTCCTGTCCCTGGAGGCATGCGATAAGATCGTGAAAATCATGAATGCATATGATTTTTGAACAATCGATACGAAATTTAAAGAAAGGTAAAATAGAATTTTCCTGGCTGATCGCCATTATTCTGTTTTTTCTGTCCATGCCCTATGTGATATGGCCACGACCTTTCTTATATAATTTCTTTCTTATCCTCTTTTTTCTTTTTCTGTTACCGAAATTCGAATCTGATAAAAAAACAGACCCGCTGAATTTGTTATTGCTTTTTTCATATTTCGTCATGACTTTCAAAATCACAACGAATAACGGTGGTAGTTTTATCGGAGAGTTATTTACCCTGCTCACTTTTTCCCCTTTTCTTTTTCTCAAGAAAGAATTGTGGTCCAACATATTCGAGAGTTATGCCAAACTTTACGCTCTGCTGATTCTGTTTCCCCTTATCGAATACATATTGATTTATTTTATACGTATCCCTATCCCCTATGTATTGATAGATCCCTCTCCTTTTAATCCTCACGAATGCATGTACGAAAAATACTATTTCTTAAGCGTGATGCAAAACGGTATGCATTTGCTTCTACCCCGCTTTTCCGGTTATTTCGATGAACCCGGGGTCGTAGGGACCATTTCCATGGCGATCTTATACGCCACCAAATATGATTTGAGAAAAAGATACAATATACCTATTCTGATTGCGGGCATCCTCTCTTTTTCTTTCTTCTTTTATCTCGCTTCAGTTATATACGTCATGCTTTTTTCTCCCTTCAAATTGAAAATATCCGTGGCCGCCTTCGTTGTAGCCCTGATCGTTTTATTATGGAGCAGCGGTTTTCTGGAAATGCATGTATTATCCAGATTCGAAAAATTTTTTACCAAAGGCGGATTAGCCGAACGCGATTCCAATACATTTATCACTATTTATAAGAATATGTCCTTTCCGGAATTACTGATCGGTGCTCCGGGAACCCGGGTTCCGTTTTCCACTTCCTATAAATATTTACTGGCAGTCTGTGGAATTATTCCCACCTTATGCTTTTCCCTGTTCTATTTTATCAAAGCCTACAATTTACTGAAATTCTCCAAAGAATTTTTGATATATATCCTGATATTCACCTTTATAATCGCTCAAAGACCGTTTATCAATATAACCCTGTATATTTTCCTGTTTACAGTCCCACTGTATTTCTTGTCACAATCCAAACAAAATGCTTAATATCTCCCGGAAAGACGTCTATTCCGTCTACGAGTGTCTCAAAAGGAAATCCTTTAAGGCATATGCCCGAAAAGATTTCAACCGAAGTATTTTCCATATTTCCCTGACGGCAAAACTAGCCAGTTTTTTTAACTGGACCTATTGTGATGAAGAGCTGGAAGAGTTGTTATCAAAATTGTCGGAAATTATCCTCTCACGTCCGCTCACCGAAACAAGGACCAAAGGGAAATATGTATTTTACGATTTCAATGCCAGAGACAATTGTACCCTTACCCAGCAGTATCTCCGTGCTATAATGAGCTGGGGAGGAGAAATATTGTACATTCCGGAAAATCTGGACGCCCAAAAAAGCAAAGACATCATCCGGGAACTGACCGCTTATCCGAAAGCAGAAATATACGCTCCCGATAAAAAACTCACTTCCGTCGAAAGAATCAGAGACCTGTACCGGAAAATAATCGGTTTTACACCGGAAAAAATTTTTCTCCAATTGGAACCCTGGTCAGCAGAAGCGGTCGTACTGTTCCAGGCCATTCACCTGCCTGAAAAGTATTACCTGGATATAACGGACCATGCCTTTTATATTGGCAATAAATGCGCCGACTATTACATAGAATTCAGAAACAGAGGATGTTACATAGCAACAAACAAGAGAAATATTCCCCGGAATAAAATTCTTTACCAACGCTATTATCCCATTATCAGCGATTATCCGTACCAGGGGTTACCGGAAGAAATTGAAAAAAGCAAATGCTTCATTTTATCCGCAGGCAATGTATATAAAGTCGGCAATTCCCGTTCCGATTATTTCACCATACTGAAAAAAGTGCTGGACCGGCATCCCGAGGCGATTTTCGTCTACATTTCCATCGGAAGAAATCAGGTTTTTCATGAATTTATCCAAAAAAATAAACTCACGAAGAGGGTGTTTTGTTATCCGAGCCGGAAAGATATCAATGAAGTAATAAAAAGATGCAACCTCTACTTCAATACTTATCCTTTCAGCGGAGCCCTGCTGTGCCAATATGCAGCCGTTAATGCCAAACCCGTGGTGGCCTACAACCTGAAAGAGAGACATTCCGATTTCGTAGAAACCGTGCTTTGTGACCGGGACCGTTTTAAAATCACTCAATGTACGATAGACGAAACCGTTCAGGAATTTTCCCGCCTTATCACGGAAAAAGAATACCGGCGGAAAACGGGGGAAAAACTAAAAGCACACATCATCTCTCCGGAAGATTTCAACCGGGAACTGGAACAACTCATTCTTAACCATACTCCGGTCGGCTCCATTCAGGAGGAATGTATTTCAGATCAGCAGGTTTTCGACCGTTATCTGGATCTTCAGAATACCAGTATGCTGAATTTCTACGCCTTATTCTTCAGAAACTTAAAATTATTTACCGGCATGCCTCTAAAAATGGCAAAATTCACTTTGCGATTCGGCTATCGGTATACAAAATTTTTACTCTTGAAATAAATGTTACTATCGGATAAAAAAATATTGGTTATTTCCCATAACTCCTTTTCTTCTTTCACGAACAACGGTAAAACACTGGAAGCCATTTTAAGGGGGTTTAAAAAAGAAAATCTATCCCAGTTGTTTTTCCTGAACGAAAGCCCAGATTATAATTTCTGCGAAAATTATTTCAACCTATCGGACAAAGACATTCTCTTTTCTCTGTTAACATTTAAAACTCCGGGGCACATCGTGGAAAAACAAGAGGGACAAGATGAACTATTATCGAAAAAAAGAAATAAACTCTATCGGTTAGTTAGCCAGGTATCGCATAAATTTCCGGTACTTCGGGACATGTACTGGAGAAAACGGAAATGGTGTAACGAATCCCTGAAGTCCTGGTGCAAAGCGATTAACCCCGATCTTATCTTTTTTGTAGCCGGGCCTCAAAAATTTGCCCATGACATCGCTCTGTTTTTAGCCGACTTTTTACAAATCCCTTTGGCCACGTTCTTTACGGACGATTATTTGTGTATCGATACGCAAAAAAGAAGTTGTGAGAACCAAAGGCTACAAAAAATTTATCAGAGAACGGTCAATCGTTCCTCTGCCCTATTTGCCTGTTGCGATTATATGGCAGCCGAATATTCCGTATTTTTCTCCCTTCCCTTCCACACCCTGCTGAATACGATGGAAATTATCCCCTATTCGGAATATACCGAAAAGGAAGAAGTCGTAATCTCTTATTTCGGCGGTCTTCATTTAAACCGAGATAATATGATCGTCCGGCTGGCCCGTCATCTGAACGGGAAAGGGGAAATCCGGGTATATTCCAATAGTATACTGACACCTGCCCAAGAAAGCCGGTTCAGAGAATCCGGAATCCGGATGATGCCTTGTCTGAGCGGAAAAGCACTATGGAAAGCCATTCTGGATTCGGACATCTTATTGCACGTGGAAAGCGACGATGCGGACAATAAAAAATTTACCCGCCTCTCTTTGTCGACTAAATTACCCGAATATATGATGGCCGGGAGATGTATCCTGGCCTACGGTCCTCCGGAGGTTGCTTCCATAAAAACACTGGCCGATAACGGAATCGGGTGTGTAGTATCGAGTCAGGATCCTTCGGAAACCGTACGCTCCAAACTAGCAAGATTAACGAGCGATTTCGATTATAGGAAACGGCTGGGATCAACCGCTTACGACTACGCTCTATCGCATTTAAACAGAGATGTAATTTCAGACCACTTCGTCAAAATAATTAACGGTATATAATAACACTATTCTATTATGTTCAAAAACAAAACGCTCTTGATAACCGGAGGAACCGGTTCTTTCGGTAATGCGGTACTAAAACGGTTCCTGGATTCCGACATCAAAGAAATACGTATTTTCAGCCGGGATGAAAAAAAACAGGACGATATGCGCCACCACTTGCAAAATCCTAAAGTTAAATTCTACATCGGCGATGTTCGGGATAAACGTTCCGTAGACGGAGTCATGCCAGGCGTCGATTATATTTTCCATGCCGCCGCTTTAAAGCAGGTTCCTTCCTGTGAATTTTTCCCGACCCAAGCCGTACGGACCAACGTGCTGGGGACGGAAAACGTGCTGGACGCTGCTATCGCCCACGGGGTGAAAAATGTAGTGGTCCTTTCCACCGATAAAGCCTGCTACCCCATCAATGCGATGGGTATCAGCAAAGCCATGATGGAAAAAGTAGCCATCGCTAAAGGACGGGCTTTGGGAGACGGCCATTCTACGACCATCTGTTGTACCCGCTATGGAAACGTCATGGCCAGCCGGGGATCGGTCATCCCCTTGTGGATCGAGCAGATGAAAACCGGAAGTGAAATCACAATTACCGATCCGAACATGACCCGTTTTATGATGACACTGGACGATGCCGTCGATTTAGTCATCTATGCCTTTCAGCATGGACATAACGGCGACTTATTCGTACAGAAAGCGCCTGCTGCAACCCTGGATACCTTAGCGACAGCATTGAAACAACTGTATCAATCCGAAACTTCCGTCCGTATCATCGGTACCCGCCACGGTGAAAAACTATACGAATCACTCGTTACCCGGGAAGAAATGGCAAAAGCCGAAGATATGGGAAATTATTACCGGATTCCTTGCGATGCCCGAGATTTAAACTACGATAAATATTTCGTCGAAGGTCAGGAAAAAGTTTCCCGATTCGAAGATTATCACTCCCACAACACCCGTCGCCTGAACGTGGAGGGAATGAAACAGTTACTTCTGAAACTGGAAATGGTCCGGGAAGACCTCTCCCTCAATTAACGGCTGCCTGTCGGGCAGTATGCTTTTTTAACTTATTTCTAAATATTCCGATACCTATGCTTAAAGTAATGACTATCGTCGGAACCCGCCCGGAAATTATAAAACTGAGCAGGGTGATGGCAGAACTGGATAAATACACCCAACACATCATCGTTCATACCGGACAAAATTTCGATTATGAACTGAATGAAATTTTCTTTCAGGAACTCCACATCCGTAAACCGGATTATTTCCTGGAAGCAGCCGGTAAGAATGCTGCGGAAACGATCGCCCAGGTAATCCGCAAATCGGACGAACTGATGGAAGAAGTGAAGCCGGATGCCGTTCTTCTTTATGGAGATACCAACAGTTGCCTTTCCGTAATTTCGGCTAAACGGAAAAAAATACCCATTTTTCATATGGAAGCGGGGAACCGTTGTTTCGACCAGCGCGTCCCCGAAGAAATCAACCGGAAAATCGTAGACCATCTGAGTGATATCAATATGCCTTTATCCGAACATGCCCGCCGCTATTTGCTGGAAGAAGGTCTAAGACCGGAAACGGTCATCAAAACCGGTTCACCCATGGCGGAAGTACTGAAATTTCATCGGACGGAGATTGAAGCAAATCAGGTATTGGAAAAAGAAAAGCTGAAAAAGGGAAATTATTTTATCGTCAGCACTCACCGGGAAGAAAACGTAGACTCGGAAAAGAACTTCTCCGATCTACTCGCTTCCCTGAATGCCATTGTCCAAAAGTACCGAATGAAGGTGATCGTTTCTACCCATCCCCGTACCCGGAAAAAGCTGGAAGCTATCGGATTCGTCAATTCCAATCCCATGATCGAATTTATGAAACCTTTCGGTTTTCTGGAATACATCAAACTGCAACAAAATGCTTTTTGTGTGATTTCGGACAGCGGCACGATTACCGAAGAATCTTCCATATTGCATTTCCCTGCCATTACGATCCGTCAGGCGCACGAACGCCCCGAAGGTATGGACGAAGGTACGTTGATTATGACCGGCCTCCAGAAAGAGAGGATTCTGGATTCCATTGACATCGTAACCTCGCAATACGCAGAAGATAAAGAAATCATACGAACCATACCGGATTATGAAACGGAAAATGTTTCTAAAAAAGTGGTCCGTATCATTCTTTCTTATACCGATTATATCAACCGTACCGTGTGGCATAAAGAAAATTGATCTATGCAAAAAAAGAAAGTTTTACTGTTCGGAGCCACGGGCATGGCAGGGCATGTGGTTTATTATTACCTGCAAAATACCGGAAAATACGAGATCATCAACGTTGTTTTCCGGAATAAACTGACGGAAGACAGTATAATCGTCGATGTAAGCAATCCCCAGTCCGTAACGGAAGTGATCGAGCGGACCCGACCGGAATTTATCGTTAACTGCATCGGTGTATTGATAAAAGGTTCCCGGGAACATCCCGACAACGCCATTCTGATCAATGCCTATTTTCCGCATTTACTGAAACGATTGTCGGATAGGGTGGGCGCCAAACTGATACATATCAGTACCGATTGCGTTTTTTCCGGAAAGAAAGGAAATTATACGGAAGAGGATTTCCGGGATGCCGATGATATCTATGGAAGAAGCAAGGCTTTGGGAGAAATCATTAACGATAAGGATCTGACGTTGCGGACTTCGATTATCGGTCCGGAATTAAAGCTCAATGGAGAAGGCCTCTTTCACTGGTTCATGCATCAAAAGGGAACGATCCAGGGATACACTCGGGCTGTATGGGGAGGCGTCACGACCCTGGAACTGGCAAAAGCTATAGACAAAAGTATAGAGATGAAATTGACTGGATTGGTACAATTAAGTAATGGTACAGGTATTTCTAAATATAACTTATTGTGTCTGTTTAAGGAAATCTGGGGAAAAAATGGGATAGAGATTCAACCTTTCGATAATATAGGTATAGACAAATCCATTGCGCTATCCGGGAAGTTTAATTTTAAGGTTCCCGGTTATCGGGAAATGCTTATGGAACAATATGATTGGATGAATAAAAGAAAAAACTTATATCCTACTTATTTTTAATAATTAACAAAAGGAAAAGCCAGCCACTTTAACCATAAAAAAATACGGTGAACAAGAAACTTTGGATTATCTCGGAATATTATTATCCGATCGTAACGTCTACAGGTTATTATGTAACGGAAATTGCCGAATATTTGGCCCGTCAGGGAAAAGAAGTACATGTCCTCTGTACAAGTTTGAGGTATAATGAACCCCAGGAATACCAGGCTGATTTCGCGGATTACCGGAATGGAGTACATATTCACCGGATCCATCTGAAAAATCTGGATAAAAATAATTTTTTCAAGCGAACGATTCGCATGCTTTGGACAAGTATACTTCTTTGGAATAAAACTTTCCGCTCAGTCCGAAAAGGTGATACGTTATTGGCGGTAACCAATCCGGCATTCCTGTTACTCGGACTACCGTTGATTAAAAGAGTGAAACACATTTCATATGTCCTTCTGGTTCACGACATATTTCCTGAAAATCTGGCCGCTATCGGAAAAATCAAAAAACATTCCCTGCTTTTTAAATGCCTGAAATATTTCTTCGACAAAGCTTATGCAAAAGCGGATATTTGCATTTCCATCGGCCGGGATATGTCCGAAATCATCCGGGGAAAAATTTCCCATCCGGAACGTATTCGCTTCATTCCTAATTGGGCGGACAACCGGGAAGTATTTCCGCTAGCCAAAGAAGAAACCCGCATGTATCGAAATCTCGGGATACAAAACAAATTTGTTTTTCAGTTTGCGGGAAATCTAGGACATGCACAAGGAATCGATAATATATTGGAAGCCATTGGGTTGTTAAATAATCCTCACTTGCATTTTGCTTTCATCGGCGGCGGAGCCAAATACGATACGATTGCAGCCTTTATCAAAAATCATCCGGACGCCCCGGTATCCCTGACCGGCTTCCAAAACCGTTCCGATCAAAATGATTTTCTAAATGCCTGCGATGTCGCTCTCGTCACTTTAAGCGACGGTATGTTCGGCCTGGGCGTTCCTTCCAAATCCTATAACATTATGGCGGCCGGTAAACCCATTCTCCTCATTGCAGATTCCCGGTCCGAAATTGCACTCACTGTAAAAGAACACACTTTGGGTTGGGTGGTTGAACCTCACAATCCCGAAGCTCTCAAAGAAGCTTTCGAAAAAATATACCGGGAACAGGATGTACTAGCGAGTCTCCGAAATAATGTGCGGACAGTAGCGGAAACGCTTTTTGCCAAAGAAAACATTTTAGCCCGTTACGGCGAAATTCTAAAATAACAAATGTTCTTCGGCTCAAATACAAGAGGAGAAGTCATACTCTTTAAAATAAGTAACATATGCGTATTCTTTTTACCGGAGCATCCGGATTTTTAGGAAAAAATATATTACCTGTTTTATCTTCACATTTTCAGGTGAAGACGATAGGGCTAATGCCCGATGAAGATTACCGGGTCAATTTTTGCGACACCATACCCGATTTACCGGAAAGTTTCGACCTGATCCTGCACGCAGCGGGAAAAGCCCACAGCATTCCTCAAACCGAAAAAGAAAAACAAGCGTTTTATGATGTCAACTATCAGGGTACGGTTAACTTATGCCGGGCTTTGGAGAAAAACAAACTTCCCCGCACGTTTGTATTCATCAGCACCGTAGCGGTTTATGGATGTGAAACAGGAGAAAACATCGAGGAATCCCATCCTCTGAACGGAAATACGCCTTACGCCCTGAGCAAAAAACAAGCGGAAGAATTTTTACAAACCTGGTGCAGCCAAAGGGGAATTACGCTCGGGATATTACGCCCCAGTCTCCTGGCCGGAATAAATCCTCCGGGCAATCTGGGAGCGATGATAAAAGGTATAAAAGAAGGTAAATATCTAAGTATTGCCGGAGGGAAAGCCCGCAAGAGCATTTTGATGGCCGAAGACATCGCCCGGCTGATTCCTCTCTTAATCGGCAAAGGAGGAATCTATAATTTATGTGATGACGAACATCCCTCATTCCGGCAATTGGAACAAAACATTGCCGGACAACTGGGGAAAAAATGTCCGAAGAACATACCCTATTGGATGGCTAAAACCCTGGCGCTAGCCGGAGACTGTTGGGGAGCAAATGCTCCTATCAATTCCCTGAAATTGAAAAAGATCACGAAATCTCTGACTTTCAGCAACGAAAAAGCCAAACGGGAACTGGGATGGCAACCTTTAAACGTACTGGAACAATTTAAAATAAACTAACCTGCAGAAAAGCTATTCTCTTGTAAAAAGAGTGCTTTCCCTTCTGCATCCTGCCGCATCTTAAACCCTGAAAATAGAAAACGATGAATATTCTCATTACCGGAGTTCATAGCTTTGTCGGTTTGAGTTTGGTAAAATCCCTGTCCGAAAGGCATACGGTTTACGGGTTGGATACCGTATATCCGTATGCAAAAGGAGTTAAAATGACACTGAGCTGGAAAGATCTCGATTCCTTTTACCAACCCTTTACCTTCAATCAATTGGAAATTGCAAAATTATTACAACACATCGATATAATCCTTCACCTGACCGAAAAAGCAGAAAATTCAAAAAATCGGTCTCACTCCAGGGAATATTTCGATATCAATACGAAACTAACCCAAAAGATTTTCAATTTTTTTCTGAAATCCAATGCGAAAAAATTCTTTTTTTTCAGTTCGGTAAAAGCCGCTGCCGATACGGTAACCGGAGGAGTTTTGACGGAAGATATCATCCCGGCTCCGAAGGGACCCTACGGTGAAAGCAAGATTGAAGCTGAAAACTACATACTCTCGCTGAAAGAAGAATGGGAAGACCAGAAACGGATATATATTCTGAGACCCTGCATGATCCACGGTCCCGGCAATAAAGGAAACCTGAACTTACTTTATAATGTGGTCAGAAGAGGTATTCCCTGGCCGTTGGGAGATTTTGAAAACAAACGGACTTTTACTTCCGTCGATAATCTGTGTTACGTGATCGAAGGATGTATTTCCAGGGATATTGCTTCCGGCATATATCATATGGCCGATGATGAGGCCTTATCTACCAATGAACTGATTTCTATCATCTGTCATACTATCGGCAAAAAAACCCACATCTGGAAAATCAATAAAAGTTTCATGACCGGATGTGCCAAAGTGGGTTCTGTCCTTCATCTTCCGCTGAATGCAGACCGATTAGAAAAATTAACCGAAAACTATGTCGTATCGAATGCTAAAATAAAACAGGCATTGGGTATCGACCGGATGCCGGTGCGGGCCAAAGAGGGGCTCGAAAAAACCATTCAAAGCTTTAAACAATCCCGATAAACTATTCAAACTGAACCATGAAAACCATTCTTTCCGTCGTCGCCCATCCGGATGATGAAGTTTTGGGCTTCGGTGCCACGGCTGCTAAATTTTCACAAAACGGTCACCAGGTGTTCAATTGCATCTTGTCCGGGAAAGCTGAAGTCCGGCAATTCAGGCCTTCGGATGCCGAACTCGCCGCCGATACGACGAGCAGTCAGGAAATATTAGGGGCCCATCCTCCTATTTTAGGTGATTTTCCGAACATACGTTTCAATACGGTCCCGCATGTAGAGTTAGTGCAATTCATTGAAAAAGTCATTGTGGAAGTACGGCCGGATATTATTTTTACCCATTTCCCTTGCGATCTGAACAACGACCATCAACAGGTATCGGCGGCTTGTCAGGCGGCCTCCCGTCTGTTCCAGCGCAGGAGCGACGTCAAACCCATTTCGGCCCTGTATTTTATGGAAATCCTTTCTTCTACGGAATGGGCTTTCCCGGTCAATGCCAATTCGTTTACGCCCGATACCTTTGTGGAAGTGGGAAAGGAATTGATCGAATTGAAAATAAAAGCCTTAAACCAATACCGGGGGGTAATGCGGGAGTATCCTCATCCCCGCTCGGTCGAAGTTTTGACGGGGCTGGCGGCTTACCGGGGAGCCCAGGCGGGTATGAAGTATGCGGAAGGATTTAAAACGGCATTCTATAATTTACAAATCGATTAAAAAATGTACAGACGTTTTTTCAAGCGGCTCATCGATATACTGGCCTCTCTGGGAGTACTGCTTCTTCTTTCCCCTTTTTTGCTGGTGATAGCCGTGATTATCAAATTACAGGACGGTGGACCCGTTTTGTTTGTTCAGGAACGGGTCGGCAAGGGAGCACGCCATTTCAGGATTCTTAAGTTTCGTAGCATGCCGGTAAATACGGCTAACGTGGAATCTAAAGAAGTCCATAAAATCCGGATAACTAAATTCGGAAAGTTTATCCGGAGGACCAATATCGACGAATTACCTCAGCTCATCAATATTTTTAAAGGCGATATGAGCTTGATCGGGCCCCGTCCCTGCCTGCCCACCCAGTCCGAACTGATCACACTAAGGCTCGAAGGGGGCGCCTACAGTTGCAAACCCGGGCTGACCGGCCTGGCTCAGGTCATGTCTTACGATAATATGCCCAATCGTGTGAAAGCAGACTGGGACAACCGGTATGCCCGGCACATCACCTTTGTCAATGACGTAAAAGTGATTTTAAAGACCTTATCCTATCTGACGAAAGAGCCTCCTACCTATTAAGAGGTTGATGATTCATATTACACCTTACCACTCATGAAATTTGCTTTTGTTACCTGTGTCCAACTCGGATTATCCTGTATAGAAAAAATATACGAAACCGGCGGTAAACTGGATCTTCTGGTGACCCTGAAGGATCACAAAGCCACCCGGAAGTCCGGACGGATTTACCTGGACGATTTTGCCCGGAAACATCAGATTCCTCTCCTGAAAATAAATCACATCAATGACCGGGAGGTTATCGATGCCCTCAAAGAAGAGGAAATCGATTGGCTTTTTGTTATCGGTTGGTCGCAAATTGCCGGCCCCGAAGTGCTTTCGGCTCCGAAAACGGGAGCTCTAGGCATTCACCCTACGCTGTTACCGGAAGGAAGGGGGAGGGCCGCTATTCCCTGGGCGATTCTCAAGGGATTGGAGTATACCGGGGTCACGATGTTCAAACTTTCCGAAGGGATAGATACCGGTGAGATCGTCGCTCAGCTTAAAATACCGCTTCTTCCGGATGAAACAGCCTCTACCTTATACGAAAAAGTGAATAAGGCTCATGAAGAGTTGATCGCTTCGGTCTACCCCAAATTGATAAAAGGAGAAGTGAAATGGGAAAAACAGGATGAAACAAAAGCTACCTACTGGGAAGGACGCAAACCGGAAGACGGCTTGCTTACCGGGGATATGACGGTGGAATATGCCGAAAGAATGGTAAGAGCGGTGACTCATCCTTATCCGGGAGCTTACCTGCTCTGCAACGATAAAAAGATCGTTATCTGGAAAGCGGCAATCAGCCGGGAACAGCCGGCCGGCGGAAACTATCAACGCTTTAAAAACGGTTACCTGATTTTGGAAGATTTTGAAACGGAGCAAATCTCCCCCTGTTAATTATACCTATCTATCGGGGCATCTATTTTATTCCATCCTCCGCAAAATTTTCCTTCAAACCGCATTCAGTAAACCATTTTTTTACTTTCGGTTTCCCTCTGCAAGTAAATGACACCTAAAATCCGTTTCTGCTTTCCCCGACCCGAATAATTGTTTTTTTAAGAAAAAATAGGTTCATTTACGTCCGGAAAAAAGAAAAGCTACCGATTTTTCCGACACATTCAATAAAGGAAAGTCAAAATGAAATTAATCGATCGCGAACTACTCGACCAAGTCAGTAAAAAAGCCCAGGAAAGCCCCAGGCGGAGAATGAACTATAATTTTCACGACGCTCCGGACGCAAAAGCCCAACGTCTCCTGAATGCCCTGGAACCTGGGACAGAATTACCGATACACCGGCATACGCACACTGCCGAAACGTATCTGATTCTCCGGGGGAAAATCCGGGTGCTGTTTTATAACGACCGAAAAGAAATAACGGAATCTGTTGAATTGTGCCCTACGGCAAACTGTTTGGGAGTACATATACCCCCCGGCCAATGGCATACCCTGGAAGTATTGGAACCGGAAACCGTCATATTCGAAATAAAAGACGGTCCCTATCTGCCGTTAACGGCGGAAAATATCCTGGAGTAAACTCACTCCCGCTAGCTGGAACCAGGTTTTTATAAGGATAATTTTCTTTCAGTCCCTACACTTTAAGGGGATGGATATCTAACGATAAACAAAGGCAACTATTTCGCAGGGAATTAGTTGCCTTTTCTATAGGAAGACGATTTTCGTTTATTCCTTTACCATTTTCCGCAATTTCTCGTTGCCGGAAATGTTGGCCAGAAACGGTAAAGCCAATACCAATCCGATCCCGGCAAATCCGCCCAAAAAAGTAAACATGATACAAATCAGCGCCCGTTTGGGTTTCGAACGTTCGATCGGTATGGTGACCGGATCGACGACCGTTAATATAGGAGTGGTCTCCTTGACCTGGATTTTAGCTTGTTCCAACTGTTTGGCTAATTCCGTATATACACTCAAAGCCAGATTATACCGGGTATCCAGTTTTTCCTGTTCCGTTTGAGCTTTAGCGGAAGTAATGTTTTTATTCGCATCACGAAAAGCAGCCCGTTCTTCCTGAATCGCTTCGAAATCCTGTTTGGCATCATCATAACGCCCCTGCACAAAATCCAGGTTCGACTGTACTTTCTCGATCTTGAATTCGGTAATGTACTTTTGCAGCAAAGTCTGAACTCTCTCCGCCAACTGAGCGGCCACGAAGGGTTCGGGCATATCCACACTCAATTTCACATAACCGTCCTTATCGTTCAGGCTGAGGCCGATAATTTTTTCTAAAACTTTCGAGCATTCGAATTCATCCTTGGTAAAACTCTGTATTTTATTTTTACCGGAAGAAGTTACGGGATATACCGGTTCCGGCTCTTCCCCCCGGATGGCAGTAATAATAACCCCAGGCAAACCGATGGTATACTTTACCAGCGTTCCAATCAAACTGAATTTCTGATAATCCTCGTTCGTATAATAATCCAACAGAATGACCGGCTGTTCATATTCTTCAAAATTCAGCGGAGTTTTCATTACATCCTTCTGGAAAGGAACGCTCGACAAAATCTTGGGATAGATTTTGGGAGACAAAACTTCTCCTCCACTTATATCGCCCAAGTTGATCCCGGCCATAGCCTCCAAACCGCTTAAACTTCCCCCCATCTTTTTATCCGTAGACTGAGGGACCATCGTACAACCGGCTGTATAGACCTTAGAACTGAATAAAGCCACTAAAACACCCAATACCATAAAGATCAAAGTCACCCGGATAATCAATTTCCGGTTTCTCCAGAGTTTCCGGATGATCTCTACCAAATCGATTTCCTCACTGGAAGAATTAGGACTGGGAGTTTGGTTCAATTTATCTGTTTCCATTTATACTCATCGTAATGATAACTACCGATAAGGCAGTAAATTATTTTGTCATATTCAGAATAGAAGTAACCATCGCCGCCATCGAGGTGGTCGATGAAGCCAGGCTCATAATTTCGGTCAGACTCATACCTTTACGAGGCTGTTTCGTCGGTACGATAATCTCGCAACCGGGCTTGATTTTCGTGCGGGTTCCCTTGGCCAAAGCCACCGTACCGTTCATGTAGATAACAAACGCCCGGTTCTTTTTCGCCCGCTGGGCATATCCCCCCGCCTGGCTGATGTAGTAACTCAACTTGGCTTTGTCCTTAAATACCACCGTGTTGGGATACATGACCGCACCGCTGATCTTAACGGTTCCGTTGTATTCCGGTACTTCCAGCAAATCCCCTTCTTTCAGGATCACGTCGAAATTAGACCCCGGATTATTCAAAGCTTCCTCCAATTCAATTCCCACCGGATAATTTTCCCCTAAATCCAATTGCTTGATATCGATGGAATCCTTCCCTCCCTGTTGCACCAATTTCAATAAGGTCCGCTCTTTAGCCAGCTCATCTTCGGTCTTCCGCCGGATCAGGCGAGCTCCCTCGGGATAAGCTTCGGAAGTAAGTCCTCCCGCTTTTTTCACCAGGTCGGAAAGCCTTTCCCCTTTTTTCACCAGCGTATACTCCCCGCCGAACATCACTTCTCCTCGTATAAATACATTTTGTTGCTTCTGATACCCCGGAGAACGACGGATATACACTTCGTCGAAAGGCTTCAAGGTAAATTCCGCCGGACCTTCCACCACCAATCCGTCCTTGAGGGTAAAAGTAAAAGTTTCCGCCCGTATTTCACCGACTTCCGTACTTTTGGGATTCTTAATCCGCCTCGCCACATCTACCTTTACGGTAGAAGCTGACTCCAGTAAGCCCCCGGCCTGCACGACGGCATCCTCCAGCGTCATATTGTCCACATATTTATAAGTGCCCGGATATCCGACCGCCCCCTTCACGGCTATGGTATAATCTTCCTGCAAATCAAAAATGGAAGGAATATACAATACATCGTTTTTCTTTAACGGAATATCCTCGATTTCATCATTCAGCAAGGCGGCCATGTCTACAGCCATGACTTCGATCGTAAGGTCCGGTTTTTCCCGGTACAGAACGGCCCGGTTCAAGAAAGCGTCTCCTCTCACCCCTTCCGCTTTATCGATCAGTTGTTTCAAGGTCCGGATCTTATCACCTATCGCATACAATCCTTCCCGGAATACGGCTCCTTTGATTTCCGCCTTATTTTCAAAACGGGGCAATATGCCTCCGATGGTCACCTGGTCCCCGTCCGTCAATTCAAAATGTGCAAAATCCTCTTTATCTATATTGTATACCTGAAGTTCTCTTCCGCTCTTCCGAATGATACGCACCGTTTCTTTATAGGCGTCTCCCGTAAACCCTCCCGCATATCCGAACAAATTCTCCAGGTTTTCGTGATTCCTCAATTCGTAGATCATCGGTCTTTTAATCCTTCCCTCTATCCTCACCAGGTTCTGATAAGGTTCCACTACTACAACATCCCCGTCCTGAAGGATAATATTCTGATCGGTTTTCCCCTCCATGATATAATCATAAACATCCACATCGGCAACTTCTTTCCCCGACCTGTAGATCTTTATACTTCTCAGGGAGCCGATCTTACTTACCCCTCCGGCATGATACAAAGCATGAAAAAGAGAAGCCAGAGAAGGCAGCGTATAGGTTCCCGGAACCGCCACTTCTCCCATGACATTCACCTGTATGCTGCGGATATTTCCCAAACTCAGCTTGACAAAGGTATTTCCGGCTCCGATTCCCGCATAAATTTTTTCAAATTCCCGTTTGATCCGCTTATTAGCCTGTTCCGCCGTCAGCCCGCTCAGTTGGATCGGACCGATCCCTGCCACAATAATATTTCCGTCCGGAGAAATCACCTGCCGCAATGTATTCTCCGAAGCTCCCCACACATCGATGATTACCTCGTCCTCCGGTCCCAACACATAATTATCCGGGGTAGCGATATTTAAACGCGGTTCGAAGGTAAGTAAAGCATTATTGAAAATATTCCGCCCGTAAACATCGTTCGGCCCGGCCTGTCCTTTCTTTTCTTTATCCATCTGAGCGGAAAGGGATTTCAAATCCGGTAAACCGGCCTTGTCTCCGTCTACTTTTTGTTCCTGAAGGATCTGCGTTTCTTTTCCGGGCTGTTCCCCCGAGACACTTCTCTCTCTTACCTGCTGTTGCTGCACTTTCTGGTCTGCCCCTTCCAGGTTAAGAGTTCCCTTTTCATAAGCCGTCTTTAAACGCAGGATTTGCTCCTTGGTGACCCCTTTTTGTATCAGCATCACCGCTATCTCCTGTTGTCCCAACCCCTGTTGCTGAGCTTCTCGAACCATCTTAATCACCTGGTCATCTGAAACTTGCGAAAATGCCTCTAAAGCACCCCACATCAGCAACAATAAAAATAACGCTAATTTCTTCACTTCTTTTTATATTTTAATCATGATTCTCTACCCGACCGGAATACCCTTTACATCAAGTCCCGAAAATTTTCGGATTTTCAATCCGCTGTGTGTATTTCACAATCCGAACCTCCGTTTTAGGCGTCCAAAATTACCCAAAAACCTTTAACAAAAAAAATCTGTCGCGCTTTTTATCAATCTTTTTCTATTTTTTCCACCCAACCTAAAGGAATAGTGGTCAAAGCGCAACCGAAATATTGTAAACGAATCGCTATTTTATATTTGCCGCGGATTTCCACCAATTCTCCGATCAATCCTTCCAGATTTCCCTGTTTCACCATCACATGATCCCCGATTTTTACGGGATGGGTTGAAAACTCCACCTCGTCAATGGCATATTCGACCATCATCCGCAGGCGGTGTATCTGATCGTCGGGAATAACGGCAGGAACGGATTTCTCCCGCAAAAAAGCAACCACCCCGGCAATATTCAATACTTTCAAATATTCCCCGGCAGTAATTCTGACAAAAATATAACCGGCTATCAACGGAAAAGTTATTTTTTTTTTCCGGTCGCTCCATATACGGACCTCCGTACGCAACGGCAGGTAATTTTCAATTCCGGCCTCATCCAATCTTTCCTTCACCTTTTTCTCTGCCCGGGAAGCCGTATACACCGCATACCAGGAATAAAAATGTTCCATCTTCCAGATTAAAATTAGATGAGATTTACTTATTCCTTCACGGCTTTTTCTACCAATTGGTCCACTTTACTGGCTTCGAGCCGAAAATCAATTTCTTCGTAAATCGAATTTTTAGATATGAATTCGGGAACAATGAGTTTCATCTGGCGGACGACATCGAAAGTTTTTCCGGTTTCCACAACCGCCTGGAGTTTTATCACCTCATTTTTGATTTCCTCGAAATCGTACTCCCGCACTTTGGCTCTTTTAATCCGCTTATGAGGAGTCGGAAGAGTGGTTTCCTTCACGTTCAATACTTCCTCATACAATTTTTCACCCGGACGCAATCCGGTAAATACGATATGAATGTCTTTCCCCACTTCGAAACCGGACAGCTTGATCATTTTCCGGGCCAGGTCCACAATCTTCACGCTTTCGCCCATATCAAACACAAAAATCTCGCCCCCTTCTCCCAAAGCTCCCGCCTGCAGAACCAATTGGCAAGCTTCGGGTATCGTCATAAAGAAACGGGTAATATCGGGATGGGTTACCGTCACCGGCCCTCCCTCTTCGATTTGACGGGTAAAACGGGGGATTACCGAACCGTTGGATCCCAACACATTCCCGAAACGGGTCGTAATAAAACAAGTCTTCGACCTGCTGTTGAGCGATTGGATGTAAATCTCGGCGATTCGTTTGGTACATCCCATCACATTGGTCGGATTGACAGCTTTATCGGTAGAAATCATCACAAACTTATCGCAACCGAAACGCACCGCCAGATCGGCCACGTTTTTAGTCCCGAAAATATTGGTCTTGACCCCTTCGATCGGCAATAATTCCACCATAGGAACATGCTTATAAGCGGCGGCATGATACACAATATCGGGTTTGTATTTGACAAATATGCTTTCCACCCGGGCATAGTCCCGGACATCTCCCATCTCGATAACGAAATCGTTAAAACGGAATTTTTCACTCAATTCCAGTTGTATGTCATATAAGGGAGATTCCGCCTCATCAAAAAGAATAATCCGGGAAGGCTTGAAATAAGTAAGCTGACGCACCATCTCGCTCCCGATAGAACCTGCCGCGCCGGTAACCAGAATCACTTTGTTGAGCAATTGCTTCCTCAACGCCTGATCGTCCAGTTCGATTACTCCCCGGTCCAGTAAATCTTCGATCTTAATATTTTTGATATGCTTGATATTCAGTTCTCCGTTGATCCAACTTTCAAACTGCGGTACCTCCAGCACATTTACATTGTATTTCAGACAAGTTTCGATCAAACGTCTTTTTTTACTGTGCCAGCAATTTTTTGGCAATCACCACCTTATCCACATTGTGTCTTTTCAGGAGATAAGGTAAAGCCGCCGATTTATAGATTTTCACTCCTTCCAGCACTTTCCCGGCTTTTTTGTCGTTCATATCCACGAAGGCCAGAATATTGTAAGAAGCGTCCACCGCATTATCCAGGGCATGCTTCGCCATCATGCCGTATTCATCGCTACCGCAAATAATAACGTTTTTCCGGGCTTTGGAAGCATCCACATACTGAGCAAAAGTAATTTTGATAAACAGACGACTGACGGTCATCGCACACATCAATACCATATATTCGATCAACAAAAAACCCAAAGGGATGAAAAAGGTCTGGTCGAAAATAAAAAAACCGGCATTGATCAGCAATAAAATCAATTCTCCCGCAGTCAATACATAGAATATACGTAAAACGTCTTCGGTACCGGTATAACGAATAATACCGGAATAAGTGCGGCCCACGATAAAACTGACTAACCTTACCCCCATCACCACCAACACGATTTTCACCAGGGGCTCCACGGCAATCTTATCCAGTTGGAAATTCGCCAGCACCAGGCAGGCTACCCCAATCGCAAATAAACTTAAAAATGCATCGATGATAAAAATGATCCAACGAGGGGTATAGGAGATTTTCTGTAATACCCTCATTCGGTTAATCCCGTGTGACACAAATGCTACCATAGTTGTTTACCATTTTATAAAAACGTTGCAATATAAGCATTTTTTTAATAATATTCTACATAGTTTATTTCTTAAGACTACTTTACGGGTCTAAACTCTATATATCTTAAGAAATTTAACTTCTTCGGGAGTCAAAAATCTCCACCGTCCCCGCGGAAGATTCTTCTTGGTGATACCGGCAAAATATACCCGGTCCAACCGGACAATCTGATATCCTAAATGCTCAAAAATCCTCCTGACGATACGATTCCGTCCGGAATGGATTTCTATTCCTACCTCGCTCCGGTCCGTAGACACATAACTTATTTCATCGGCTTTGATAAAGCCGTCTTCCAGTTCCATTCCTCCGGCTATACTTTCCATATCGCTCGTTTCCAAAGGCTTATCTAAGAAAACGTGATAGATTTTCTTATGTTCGTATTTGGGATGAGTCAATTTTTTAGCCAGATCTCCGTCATTGGTAAACAACAACACGCCTGTGGTATTGCGGTCCAGGCGGCCGATCGGATAAATCCGCTCTTTACAGGCTCCTTCGATAAGCGTCATGACGGTCTTCCGCTCCAAAGGATCCTCCACCGTAGTTACGTAATCTTTCGGCTTATTCAGTACGAGGTATACCTTACGTTCCGGAGTAACCACCGTATCGTCTACCTCCACACGGTCCGTCCTTTTTACCTTTATCCCGACAGTCTGTACAACCTCTCCGTTCACTTTTACCCGACCTTCCGTAATCAAAGCATCAGCATCCCGCCGGGAACAGACTCCCCCCATTGAAATATAACGGTTCAGCCTCAATTCTTTTTCTTCGTCAGCTTTTTTCAGCCGGTGAGTCAGCTGCTTTTTCTTACTGTAATGTTTCTGCTGTAACTCCGCTCTGCCGGCCGCGTCCATACCTTCCGGCCGTTGAACCGGTTTTTTCCGGTAAGGCATTTCAACCCGACGTTTTCCAAACGTATTTTCTTCCCGCCCCGTTTCTTTGCGATACTCTCGCTTTCCCCGGTATTCCTGGTTTTGCTCGCGGTCGGGAGCATGTTCTCTTCTGGTATATCTCCGAGTCTCCGGACCATCGTTCCGAACTGTATTTTCCCGATATTCCCGGCGATAGGGGCCGGACACACGCCGTTCCGGTCCATCGGTATTTTCCCGGCGGATAAAAGGACGGCGTCCTTCTCTCCGGAAATCCTCCCTCCGGAAATCGTCTCTGCCCCGGCTGTTCCGGTATTCCCGCCTTTGCTCCGTATTTTCACCGGTTTCCCGGTTGGAATACCGGTTGAAATTGCGCCCGGAATCTTCCTTTCGTTCCCGGTTGTAACTGCGCTCTCCCCGTTCATACCGATTCTCCCGTTCATACCGGTTATCCCGGTTGTTTTCCCGGCGTTGGAATCTCCGGTTTCCTTCGTTTTCCTTTTTATAATACTCTTTTTCCATCATTGGTTTCTGAATTTATTACACCCGATTTCGCGTAATTATTAATTGATTATAGCCCTCACGGGCAGTCTTTTTTTCTTCCGTTAACTTTTATTTGGGCGCCGTACGGTATACCAATAATGCAATTACCGTAAACAACATATTCGGTATCCACACCGATAATAACGGATTCATGTTTCCGTTTGTTGCAAAAACTGTTGAAAATTGCATAAATAAAATGTACGAAAAACTGAGCAATAATCCCAGACCGAGATGAAATCCCATCCCTCCCCGTATTTTCCGGGAGGAAATACTCACTCCGATCAAAGTCAGAATAAAGGTCGCAAAAGCATTCGCCCATACCTTATATTTTTCAATTTGAAATTCCGTAATATTGGAACTTCCTCTCAATTTCATTCTTTCGATGTACTCGTCCAGCTCCGGCAAAGTAAGCTGTTCCTTGATCCGTTTGGGATCCTCGGAAAATTCCGAAGGCATGAATTCCAGTAAGGTATCGATCCGGATTCCCTTGGTATATATTTCCTTATCCCCCGCTAATTCGCGCCGCTTCCAATTGTAGATCGTCCATTGATTCTTATCCTTATCCCAGGCGATACGGGAAGAAGTCAGCTTGCTGATCAAGGTATCCCCCTTAAAATTTTCTATCGAAAAATCATAACCGATATTGGAAGTAACCGAATAATTCGACATATAAATAAAAACCCCGGGCGCAATCTGACGGTGAATATTCGCCTCCTTATTGGAAAATTTTTTCCCCATGTATTCTTTCTGGAATTCGATACGCGTCTGATTCGCGTTCGGAATAATATAAGCACTCAGAAAAAAGGAAAGTACCGCAATAATGGTAGCGGAAATAAAATAAGGTACCAAAAAACGCTTAAAACTGATTCCCGTACTCAAAATAGCGATGATTTCGCTGTCGTACGCCATTTTAGAAGTAAAAAAGATAACGGAAATAAAAGTAAAAAGTGAAGAAAAAACATTGGCGAAATAAGGGATGAAGTTTAAATAATAATCAAAAATAATTCCTTTGATGGGAGCATCGTTCTCTATAAATTTTTCCAGCCTTTCCGATACGTCGAACACCACCACAATACACAGGATAAGTCCCATGGAAAAGAAAAAGGTTCCCAGAAATTTACGGATTATATATAAATCAAGCGTTTTCATCGGTATACGTTCCTTTATTAAAGCCTGCTCATCACTTTTTTTACCATACCCGCCTTCCAGCTTACAAAATCGCCTTCTTCAATATGTTTGCGGGCTTCCCGAACCAGCCAAAGGTAAAAAGCCAGGTTCTGAATGGAACAAATCTGTAATCCCAGGATCTCGTCCGCCTTGATCAGATGCCTTAAATAAGCTTTCGAATAATCCTGATCGACAAAACAAATACCCGCGGGATCGATGGGAGAAAAATCCCGGTCCCATTTCCGGTTCTTGATATTGATTATCCCCTCCGTCGTAAACAACATACCGTTTCTTCCGTTTCGGGTAGGCATCACGCAATCGAACATATCCACGCCCAAAGCAATGGCTTCCAACAGGTTCTCCGGAGTCCCCACCCCCATCAGATAGCGTGGCTTATCCTCGGGCAAAATACGGTTTACGACTTCTATCATCGCGTACATGTCTTCGGCCGGTTCCCCTACAGCCAAACCTCCGATGGCATAACCGGCCCGGTTGAAGGCCACCGCGTGTTCCGCCGATTTTTCCCGGAGATCTTTATAGACACACCCCTGTACGATAGGAAATAAATTTTGTTCGTATCCGTATAAAGGTTCCGTTGTATCGAAACGCGCGATACAACGTTCCAGCCAGGCCTGGGTCAACCGCAGGGATTTTTCGGCATAAGCGTAGTCACTCGTTCCCGGAGGACATTCATCGAAAGCCATGACGATATCCGCTCCGATCTTCCGTTGGATATCCATTACTCTTTCCGGAGTAAACCCATGTTTTGAACCGTCGATATGCGAACGGAACTCTACACCTTCCTGTGTAATTTTACGGCTGTCCGTCAGCGAAAATACCTGAAATCCGCCGCTATCCGTCAGAATCGGACGGTCCCAGGAATTGAATTTATGTAAACCTCCGGCCGCCTGCAAAATATCCGTTCCCGGCCGTAAATAAAGATGGTAAGTATTCCCTAAGATAATTTCGGCCCCGATGTCCTGTTTTAACTCCCGGGCATGAACCGCCTTAACGGTCCCCACGGTGCCTACCGGCATAAAAATCGGAGTATGTATATCTCCGTGATCCGTCGTCAACACCCCGCAACGGGCCTGACTCTTTTTATCTTTATACAATAAAGTGTAATGCATGCTAAGTCTGTTGACTCTTTTTATTTACAAGCCCGCTTCCTAAAAATTTCACAACTTTGAAAAGCGGCTCAGGTTATACCGGCCCCGAATCGTACCGGGGGGACAAAGATATATTTTTTTTTGCAGATAACCTACATTGTCGGCGATCGCTTAAATCATAAACTTTTAAAGAAGAAAAATCTTTGTTTTCAGAGATTTTTTTTAAACCTTTGAGCCACGATAAAAAAATTCAAATAAATCCGAAAAATGAAAAGTTTGTATTGTATTGTTATTTTATTGATTTTATCGGGATTAGGTTACCCTTTATCCGCCCAGCCTTCAGAAATTTCCTTAAACGACATTTTTAAAAACGGAACCTTCCGTACCCAAACCGTACGCGGCCTACGTTCGATGAAGGACGGTGAACACTATACGGTATTGGAGGACAACGGCAGGAAAATTGTCAAATACAGTTATAAGTCCGGGAAGCCGGTAGCTACCTTGCTGGACCTGGATGCTCTGGAAAACGAAGATGTAAAATACATAGGCGAGTACGACTTCAATGCCGGGGAAAATTACATGCTGATCAGCACGAATATACATCCCATTTACCGCCGTTCTTATACGGCCGATTATTACATTTACGATTTCAAAAACCGGGAATTGAAACCCCTTTCCGAAAACGGCAGTCAGCGTTTGGCGACTTTTTCACCGGACGGCTATCGTATCGCTTTCATGCGCAACAATAACCTGTTTCTGCACGATCTCCGGTTCGGCTCGGAAAGACAAATAACCGATGACGGCGAAATGAATCACATCATCAACGGAGCGCCGGACTGGGTATACGAAGAAGAATTTTCCTTCAACCGGGCGTTCGAATGGGCACCCGACGGATCAGCCCTGGCATATATCAAATTCGATGAGTCGGGAGTGAAAGAATACCTCATGAATATGTTCGAGGGACAAAGCCCGGCCTTAAAAGAAAATGCCCTCTACCCTTCCGTGTACAAATACAAATATCCCAAAGCGGGAGAAACCAATTCGACGGTTTCGGTACACGTATACGATCTGCAGGACCGCACCACCCTGACCATGGACACCGGAGAGGAAACAGACATCTACATCCCGCGGATCCGTTGGACGAAAGATCCTAAAAAACTCGCCATCCTTCGCCTGAACCGTCATCAAAACAAACTGGAAGTATGGACCGCAAACGTCAGAACGGGAAAATCCACCCTACTCTACCGGGAAGAAAACAAATATTACATAGACGAAAGCAATCTCGACAATCTGGTTTTCCTGGAAGACGGACAACATTTCGTCATTACCAGTGAAAAAAACGGCTTTATGCACCTCTATTTATACGACATGGCCGGAAATCAGAAAAAAGCCCTTACCTCGGGTAATTACGATATAGCCGATTTTTACGGATATGATCCGCTACGGAAAGTATATTATTATTCTTCTCACGAGGAATCTCCCCTGGAAAAATACGTTTATTCGGTAGACAGCAAAGGCCGAAAGAAAAAGCTGACTCCGGCGAAAGGATGGAACGAGGTGAATTTCAGCAAGAATTACCGTTATTATATTCACACCGTATCGGATGCAGCTACTCCTCCGGTAACGAGTTTATTCAATTCCAAAAATCAAAAAATCAGGACGCTGGAAGATAATGCGACATTGCAGCAAACTTTGAAAAGCTATGCCATATCGCCTAAGGAATTTATCCGGATTCCGGCAGCCGACGGAAAAACCATGCTGAACGCCTGGATCATGAAGCCGGCCGATTTCGATCCGGACCGGAAATACCCTCTGCTGATTACCCAATACAGCGGTCCGAATTCCCAACAGGTGAAAAACGCCTGGGGAGGAATCAACTGGCTGAATTACCTCACTCAGGAAGGATATGTAGTGGCCTGTATAGATCCCAGAGGAACTGCAGCCCGGGGAGAAGAGTTCCGCAAATGCACCTATATGCAACTCGGTAAAATCGAAAGCGACGATATGATTGCCGCAGCCAAGTGGCTGGCCGGTCAACCCTATATCCATCCGTCAAAAATAGGAATCTGGGGATGGAGCTACGGCGGATTTATGTCCTCCCTCTGTATGATGAAAGGAAACGATGTTTTTAGCACCGGTATTGCCGTAGCGCCTGTAACCCATTTCAAATTTTACGATTCCGTTTATACGGAAAGATACATGCGTACCCCCCGGGAAAATGAAAAAGGATACGAAGAAAATGCCCCCCTGAACTGGGCCGACCGTCTGAAAGGAAATCTTTTGATCTGCCACGGTACGGCAGACGACAACGTACACATTCAGAATACTTACGAACTGGCGGAAAAACTGGTACAGGCAAACAAACAGTTCGATATGGGTATCTATACCAATCGCAACCATAGCATTTACGGCGGCAACACCAGCCTGCAACTTTATACCAAATTCGTAAAATTTCTGAACGAACATTTGAAATAATCCGGTTGACGACAGACTATAAAACAAACCATTAAATAAAATAGAGATGAGTAAAACAATCAAAGACTTACAACCTCAGGCGATCTGGGAAAACTTCTACAAACTGACCCAGGTACCCAGACCTTCCAATCAC
>CAJMSX010000010.1 GCA_905216195.1 uncultured bacterium | reverse complement strand
TTGGCAAGGTCGTGCTCTACCAACTTAGCTATTTTCGCGTCTATTATTCCAGCTTCGCTTTTTGCTTTTCCTTGCCAAGGTCGTTTTTTTCCACCTGGGGCAAGTTCGTGCTCTACCAACTGAGCTATTTTCGCGTATTATCTAAAACCTAAAAGAACTTTTTTCTTTAGCGAGTGCAAATATAAGGGGATTTTTAGTAAGTACAAATAAAAATTCGAAAATATTTTCCGCCCTCCTTCCGGCCGGGGCTTGTCCGGCTCTCAGATTATTATTATATTTGTCGGATTTTAATGGTGAACTCAGATGTCTGGAAAGAGAAGCAGAAGAATTGCCGGGTCCTATTTCGTCTCTACGCTCAGTATCTCTCTGGTATTGGTCGTAGTAGGCGTTCTTGTGTTTATTCTTCTGAATGCCAGGACGATATCCGATCAGGTAAAGCAAAATATAGGTTTTTCCATCATTGTCAAAGACCATGTAAAAGAAGCCGAAATCAAAAAGATGCAGAAAATTCTGGATACCCAACCTTTCGTGGCTTCTTCGGTTTTTATCAGCAAGGAAGAAGCCGCCCGTAATTTTAAGGAGGAACTGGGAGAAGATTTTGAACAAGTGTTGGGCTATAATCCTCTTTTGCCCTCTATTGAAATAAAATTGAATCCGGTGTATGCCAATAACGATTCACTTTCCGTGATAGAAAAGAGTCTGGAGAGGTATGAAGGGATACAGGAAGTGTCTTACCAGAAATCCTTGGTGCAGTATATCAACGAGAATGTCCGGAAAATCAGTTTGATTCTGTTAATCGCCGTGGCGGCTTTGGTGCTGATTTCTTTTACGCTGATCCGTAATACGATCCATTTGTCAGTATACGCTCAGCGTTTTTTGATAAAAACGATGCAATTGGTGGGAGCAAAACCTTTTTTTATCTGCCGGCCCTTTATTTGGAACGGAATTTGGTTCGGTTTTTTCGGTAGCGTTTTCGCATCCCTCATCCTGTTGACAGCCGTTTATTTTTTACAGCAACAGCTCGGAAACGTGGTGAACGTGATGAATGAGCAAATTCTGGTGATGATGGTAGTGTTCGTGTTCGTATCCGGTATCTTGTTGTCTTTTGTGTCGGCCTGGTTATCTGTCGTAAAATACTTGAATAAGGACCTGAACGATTTATATAATTGAAATAAAATAATCCTGCAATATGGCAAAAACTAATCATTGGAAAACGGAAACGGGGGGTAAAGCCGGGTTTCCTATACCGGTAAGTAATTATAAGATGATACTGATCGGTTTCGGTATTATCGTTTTGGGCTTTATTTTAATGATGGGGGGAGGAAGCGAGGATCCTGATGTTTTTAACGAAAATATTTTCAGTTTTCGTCGGATTACTTTAGCTCCGATTGTGGTGTTAGCCGGTTTCGGTTTTGTCTTTTGGGCCATTATGCGTAAGCCGAAAGAAAAGAAAGAAGCAGGGAAGTAAAAACAGAAGTGGTTCTTATTGAATATAAACGCCTATGGATTGGTTAGAGGCTTTGGTTCTTGGCATTGTTCAGGGACTGACAGAATTTTTGCCGGTGAGCAGTTCCGGACATTTACAGATTTTCAATGCCATTTTCGGCATTCAGGGAGAGGAAAATCTGGCGTTTGCTGTGGTCGTCCATGCGGCTACGGTATGTAGTACGATTGTGGTATTACGGAAAGAGATCGGAAATTTATTGAGCGGACTTTTTCGTTTTACATGGAATGCAGAGACGATTTATATTGCTAAAATTATTCTTTCAATGATACCGGTAGGGATTGTAGGCGTATTTTTTAAGGATTTTGTGGAGCAACTCTTCGGTTCGGGTTTGGTGATCGTCGGTGGAGCCTTGATTCTCACCGCGGCTCTGTTGGCTTTTGCTTATTACGCCCAGCCCCGTCAAAAAGAGTCCATCTCTTTCCGGGATGCTTTCCTGATCGGAATCGCTCAGGCTTTTGCGGTAATTCCGGGTTTGTCCCGTTCCGGTTCGACGATTGCTACAGGGATTTTGCTGGGAAACAACAAGGAAAAAGTAGCGAAATTTTCCTTTTTAATGGTATTGGTCCCTATCTTGGGAGAGGCTTTTCTGGATTTAATGAAAGGTGGCTTCAGCCCGGCAGAAAGCGGAATATCGATCTTGTCGTTAGGTGTGGGTTTCCTGGCAGCTTTTGTATCGGGATACATCGCCTGTAGCTGGATGATCAACCTGGTCAAGAAAGGGAAATTGGTTTGGTTCGCTTTGTATTGCGTGCTTGTGGGCCTCGTTATTCTGACCCTGGAATTACTCTAACCGCAGAAAGGGACGTCTGGCCTATGATTTTATATAAAGAAGAAGGGAATTTTCAGGAGGGGGCCTTGATCCTGGTGGACAAGCCGTTGAGGTGGACTTCGTTCGACGTGGTGAACAAAATTCGTTGGTGTTTGCGGGGAAAGTACGGCAAGCTGAAAGTGGGACATGCGGGGACGCTGGACCCTTTAGCTACGGGTTTGGTCATCGTTTGCGTAGGCCGGTGGACTAAGGATATCGAAGGCTATATGGGACAGGAGAAGGAATATATCGCGACCCTATGTTTCGGAGGCAGTACTCCTTCTTTCGATATGGAAACGCCGGTCAATAAACACTATCCTTACGAACACATTAACCGCGACAGCCTGACAGAAATATTAAAGCAATTTACCGGAGAAATCCGGCAGGTTCCTCCCGTATACTCGGCCATCCGGGTGGACGGTGTACGGGCTTATGAAAAAGCCCGCAAAGGGAAAGGACCTGAGATGCCCTTAAGGGAAGTATTTGTACGGAAAATTGAAATTCTGAAATTCGATCTGCCCGTAGTAGAACTTCGAATCCTGTGCAGTAAAGGGACCTACATCCGGTCCTTGGCCCACGATATCGGGGCTGCTTGCGGTAGCGGAGCTTATCTGGCGGGATTGTGCCGGACAGCTATCGGAAATTTCCGCCTGGAAGAGGCAAAAAAAATAGAAAGTTTAGTTGAATTTTTACAGGAAAAGCAGTAACTTGCGCAACTTATTTTGACGGAGGGCGTTTCTGTAGAAGAAAGAAATGTTCCCGTATTTTCTTTGTGTGAATGACAGGAATTTAATATAAATTTTTACCTATGAAATTATCAAAGTTTAAATACAAATTGCCTACGGAATTGATTGCTTTAAATCCCACATCCAACCGCGATGAGTGTAGGTTAATGGTTTTAAACAAAAAAACGGGAGAAATCGAACATCGGTTTTTCAAAGATATTATCGATTATTTTGAGGAGAAAGACGTTTTTGTATTTAACGATACGAAAGTATTTCCGGCCCGTCTTTATGGCAATAAGGAAAAAACAGGAGCGGAAATCGAAGTATTCTTGTTGCGGGAATTGAACCGGGATCTCAGAATATGGGATGTTTTGGTGGACCCGGCCCGTAAAATCCGTATCGGAAACAAGCTGTATTTCGGGGAAGACGATAGTTTAGTGGCAGAAGTCATCGATAATACCACTTCCCGGGGACGTACGTTACGTTTTCTGTTTGATGGGGAATACGAGGAGTTTAAGAAAATTCTTTATGGTTTGGGTGAAACTCCGCTGCCCAAATTCATCAACCGGAAGGTAGAGCCTCAGGATGCTGACAACTATCAGACGATTTTTGCCCGGAATGAAGGAGCGGTTGCCGCTCCTACTGCCGGTTTACACTTCAGCCGGGAGTTGATGAAGCGCTTGGAGATCAAAGGAATTAATTTTGCATTCCTCACATTGCATGTCGGGCTGGGAAACTTTCGCGAAGTAGATGTGGAGGATTTGACGAAACATAAAATGGATTCGGAACAAATTTTTGTGGGTTCGGAAACCGTAAAAATGGTCAACGAGGCTAAAGACGAAAAGCATAAGGTATGTGCGGTGGGAACTACCGTTGTGCGTACGTTGGAAAGTTGCGTAACGACCAAAGGACGTTTGACTGAATTCGAAGGTTGGACGAATAAGTTTATTTTTCCTCCCTATGACTTCAGTGTGCCGGATGCTTTTATCTCCAATTTTCATTTGCCCTATTCCACTTTGCTGATGATGGTGGCGGCATTCGGCGGTTATGAACGGGTGATGACGGCTTATGAGGTCGCTGTCCGGGAAAAATACAGGTTCGGAACCTACGGAGATGCGATGTTGATCATTTGATATTGAAAAGAGGGCTTCGGTCCTCTTTTTTTATAAATATAAATTCGTAAATTTGTGATATTGACGGGTAGGAATAAAAATAAATGAAATTATGAGAAAAATTAGAATCATTTTTATCATTTGTGCGGTGATGTTGATGTTGCAATGTGCTACAGTACCTATAACCGGAAGAAAACAACTGTTGATTTATCCGGAAAGTGAGATGGTACAAATGAGTCTGACCTCATACCGGGATTTTCTGAAAGCCCATCCCTTGTCGGCCGACCTCCGGGAGGCGGAACGGGTAAAGACGGTCGGGAAACGAATCGCCCGGGCTGTGGAGACGTATATGAAAGCCCACGGACTGGAATCGCAGATTGCCGGATTTCATTGGGAATTCAATTTGGTAGCCAGTAAGGAAATGAACGCCTGGTGTATGCCGGGAGGAAAAGTGGTGTTTTACGAAGGCATTTTACCTGTGTGTAAAACCGATGCCGGTATTGCGGTCGTCATGGGGCATGAGATTGCCCATGCGGTAGCCCATCACGGGAATGAACGGATGAGCCAGGAAATGTTGGTACAGGCAGGAAGTACTGCAGCCGCCTACGCTTTAAAGAATAAACCGGAAACTACCCGGGCTTTGTGGGGAGCTGCTATCGGTCTGGGGTCGAATTATGGGGTATTGCTGCCTTTTTCACGTAAGCACGAAAGTGAGGCGGATCGGTTGGGATTGATTTTTATGGCGATTGCCGGTTATGATCCTCAGGAAGCTGTGGCTTTTTGGACCCGTATGGCGAAGGCTTCGGGCGGGAAAAAACCGCCGGAGTTTGCTTCAACCCACCCTTCGGACGAGCATCGCATCGCTGCTTTAAAAGCGGCTATTCCGGAAGCCCTGAAATATTATAAACAATATGGACCCTAAAACAATGTATATGAAAAAGGTATTCTCGTTTATTTTGGTGTGTTGCGGATTATGGGGGAATATGGATAAGGGTATGGCTCAGAATGTAGAGCTTTACCGGGATTATCAGGAGTTAACGGATGGCAGAAGAGCGGAAGAGGCGGATTGGATACTTTGTAAAAAGCCGGTAAATGCAGCCTGGGGATCGACCGATATACGCTATGATTTGCTGCGTCTGCCGGGGCCTGATGCAGAAAGCCGGGTATGGAGGGGAAATGCCTGGAAAGGAGAGCGGGTCAACCTGCAAGCCCTGCTCTGGACCCAGGAAGATTTGGGTGAAGTAGGTTTTTCCGTAACGGACCTGGTGGCTACTCACGGGCAGCGTATACCCTCTTCTGCGGTAAAAGCCGGTTTTGTCAGGTATGTCATGACGGATGAATTGAATAAGGATAAGAAGGGAACTTGTGGTTACCGGCCGGATAAAACGGTGTATGATTCTTCCCTGGTTGCCGATGTGATCGATATCCAAGCCGTGCAAAAGATCCAGGCCCGTCAAACTCGTCCGCTTTGGTTAACTATACAGCTGCCCCGGCAAATTTCCGCCGGGGTGTATCGGGGAAAACTCCGCTTCAGCTGTGAAAAGGCGGAAATCCCTCCCTTACAGATAGAATTAAAGGTGTTGAACCGGGAATTGCCTTCGCCGGAGGCTTGGAGTTATCGTTTGGATTTATGGCAAAATCCTTTTGCCGTAGCCCGTTACTATAAGGTTCCTCTGTGGAGTGAGGCGCATTTCGAAGCCATGCGGCCTGTCATGAAATTATTGGCGGAAGCCGGACAGAAGACGATAACCGCCAGCATCATGCATAAGCCCTGGGGCGGACAAACCGAAGATTATTTCGAATCCATGATTCTGCGAATAAAAAAATTGAATGGGGGTTGGCAGTATGATTATGCCGTTTTTGACAAATGGGTAGAGTTTATGATGAGCTTAGGGATCGATAGGCAAATCAACTGCTACACCATGATCCCCTGGAGTCTTTCTTTTCAGTATTTCGACCAGGCGTCCAATTCGCTGAAAGCGGTGCAGGCGGAAGTGGGCTCTCCGGAATATACGGCTTATTGGCAGCCGTTCCTGGAAGATTTTGCCCGGCATTTGAAAGAAAAAGGATGGTTTGGAATAACGGCGATCGCCATGGATGAGCGGCCCTTGCAATCCATGCAGATTGCTATTCGTTTGATCCGGGAGGCTGATCCCGCTTATAAGATCGCTCTCGCGGGCAATTATCACGACGAGTTGGAGGGAGATATTTTTGACTACAGTGTCGCTTCCGGCCAATTCTTTCCTGAAAATGTCGGAAAAGAGAGGAAAGCCGAAGGCAAAGTGAGCACCTATTACACCTGTTGTACCGAATCGTATCCCAATACCTATACTTTTTCTTCCCCTGCAGAAGCTGCCTGGTTGGGTTGGTATGCCGCCGCCAAACATTTTGACGGTTATTTACGTTGGGCTTATAACAGTTGGACGAAAGATCCCCTGACCGATTCCCGTTTCCGGGCATTCGGAGGTGGCGATTGTTATTTGGTATATCCGGGAGGACGCTCTTCTATTCGGATGGAAAGGCTGATAGAAGGAATACAGGATTATGAGAAAGTCCGCCTATTGAAAGAAAAATTTCAGCAAGAAAAGAATACCTACCGGCTTAAATTGCTGGAGGATATCCTGAAAGATTTTGAGATAGAAAAACTTTCCACGATTCCTGCTGCAGATATGGTAAACCGGGCTAGGGAGGCTCTGAATAAATTGTAGGGGAGGTGATCCGGAACTGCAGCACTCGGGGAAGGGGCTCTCGAAGCGAAGATTCGGTCGGAAACGAATGAGCCGCCCTGAGCGGACAAATATCCCTCCGGCTTTAAGCCGGGGAGGTGATTGGGGAGGGGCTTGCATACTCTCGGAACAGGATTATTTTAAAGGCATACGGATCAAAAAGCGGGTACCTCCCGTATAGGTGGGGTCTATTTGTATTTCCCCATTTAAGCGTTTGACTATCAGTCGGCAAAGATAGAGCCCCAGGCCGTTGCCCTGGGTGAAAGTATCCAGCTTTGAAAAACGCTGAAATACCAGTTCGTATTTTTCCGGGGGTATGCCGCATCCCGTGTCGGTAACGCTTAAAAAAAGTGTTTGTCCTTTCGGGCTGATGCGAAAACTCAGTATAATGCTTCCTTTTTGGGTAAATTTGTTTGCATTGGACAACAGGTGTTCGATTACCCGGGAGAGGTATTTCGCATGGGTTGAGATAATTACTTTTTCCTCAGGAATATCTAATGTGTATTGTATGCTAGGTTTGCCGAGTTCTTTGATCCTATCGATCTCCTGCCGGCAGATGGCGGTGAGGTCGGTCGGTTCACAGGGAAGTTTTTCTTCCGATACGTCGAGGTTGGAGACTTCCAGCACATCCTGGATCAGAGAGGTCAGCAGAATTCCGTTTTGCCGGATCAGACCGGGAAAGGTTTTTCTCGCTTCCAAATCGACTTCGTCGTCCAGTAAAAGGTCCGAAAAACCGAGAATGGCATTCAAAGGTGTACGGATTTCATGGCACATGGAGTTGATGAAGGCGGTCTTCATTTTTTCGCTTTCCTCGGATCGCTCCTTCAACAGATGAAGCTTGTTTTTCATCTGTCTTTCCTTCCGCAGGTTGTAAAATAGGTAAAAGCATATGCCGGATACCAGAAAAAACAATCCTGCAAAACAAAAAAGAAGAATGCGTTTATTCGCGATTTCCAACTGGGTTTTTTCGTAGGCCAGTTTGTCGAGGTTATATTTTACCTGTAATTCATTGAATTTTTCCTGAGTTTTCTGCGTATTCAAAGAATCTTTCAGCCGGTAGGAAAGCTTCAGATAGTGTAAGGCCTGTAGGGCGTTTCCCATGGCTTCGCAGATTTGCGAGCTTATCCCGTAGAGTCCTTCCAGGTTGTACGGTACGACCAAACGGGCGTATTTAATGAGGCTATCATTGGTCTGCAAGGCCTTTTCATAGTTTTTCCTGTAAAGATAATAATTGTTGGTTGCCAGAAACCCATTGTATTTATCCCAGGGATTATCGGAAAACCGGCTGTATTGCTGGATTTGTTCCAGATAATCGTCGGCTTCTTCCGGCGATAATACATCTAGGCTGGACAGAATAAAAGAATAGTTCTGAATAATGCGGGTATTTATATTGAAGAAAGGGCGTTCGTTTTTGTAAAAGGTATCGTAATAGGTTTGGAGTAAGGCAATGGCTTGTTTTATCAATTCGACAGCTTCTTTTCCTTTTCCGTTAAATCGGTAAACATGTGCGAGATTCCATTGACAAAGCGTGCGGTATTTGTAACCGTTTTTGAAAGGTAGACGGGCAGAAAGGGTGGTTGCTTCTTCCAGAAAGGGTTGAGCTTCTTCCCCTTTTTCCTGGGCAGCCAGGTAACAACCGGTAACGAAATTTTGTTTGATGCGGGCATAAAGGTAATCCGGCTCATTGTTGGGGGACGCATGAAGCTCTTTTTCGATCATGCCCTGGGAATTTTTGTCGAGTATCTCCCGTTCCAGAAAACGGATTTGGAGATAGGTATACACATCGGTAACCATTTCAGAGTCCCCGCTTTTTTGGACCAGATTCATATAATGAAAAGCCGAGTCCAGCTGATAATTTTTTATACTGGCCTGAACGAGATCCTGTAAAGCAGACAATTGGTTGTCCAGGTCATTGATCTTCAGGGCTTCCGCATACATTTTTTTCAGAAAAACGTTTTCTTCCGGAGTTTCAAAACAAAGGTCGGCTAAATTCCGGTATACTTTTATTTTCCCGGGGGAATCCTGAGTTTGTGACAGCAGGTGTAAAAGACTGTCTTTCCGGTATGTATTATCGGCTCTCGTCAAGTGTATAACCGATACAAGCAGAAATAAAATCAAAAATCGCATGGCCGATATAAGCAGATGAATTAAAAAAACAACAGACTGTAGCAGATACAGTCTGTTGGTACTATCCTAATCCGGTGAATGAATTATAAATTATTGGCATCTACCAGGGTTTCTTTGTTGTATTCTCCATTTGCCAGTTTTTCAGCTACGTTTTTGAACGCTTTGATGGTGTATTTCACATCTTCTAAAGTATGGGTAGCCGTCGGAATCAACCGGAGTAATAATTGTCCTTTGGGGATGACCGGATAAACGACGATGGAACAGAATAGATTGTAATTCTCTCTCAAATCGGTGGTTACCTGCATGCCTTCCGCTACGCTTCCGGAAAGGTAAACCGGAGTTACCATGGAGTTGGTGATACCGATATTCATTCCATCGGCTTTCAAACCTTCCTGAAGAGCATGTGCGATATTCCACATCTTTTCTCTCCTTTCAGGCTGTGTCTTTAACAATTCCAGTCTTTTGATGGCGCCTTCTACCATCGGCATGGTCAGGGATTTGGCAAAAGTCTGGGAGCGCATGTTGTAACGTAAATACATACCGATCTCTTCTTCGGTAGCGATAAAAGCTCCGAAACCCGCCATTGCTTTGGCGAAAGTAGCGAAATAAAGATCGATTTTATCCTGCACGCCGAAATGTTCTCCCGTGCCGGCTCCTGTAGGTCCCATCGTTCCGAATCCGTGGGCGTCGTCTACCAGAAAACGGAATTGGAATTCATCTTTCAGGGCTGCAATTTCGTCAAGTTTACCGAGGTCTCCGGCCATTCCGAACACGCCTTCCGTAATGACGAGAATACCTCCGCCGGTTCCTTCCACCCATTTGGTCGCTCTTTCCAATTGTTTACGCAGGCTCTCCATATCGTTGTGGAGGTAAACGTAACGTTTTGCGGGAGAAAGACGAAGCCCGTCCATAATGCAGGCGTGAGATTCCGCATCATAGACAATGCAATCGAAACGACTGGTCATCGCATCGATAATGGAAATCATGCCCTGATATCCGAAGTTAAGTAAAAAAGCATCCGGCTTATTCACAAAATCGGCTAATTGGGACTCCAGGTATTCGTGACGGGAGGTTTGACCGCTCATCATTCTGGCTCCCATCGGGTAGGCCAGTCCCCATTTGGCCGCATTTTCCGCATCGGCTTTTCTTACTTCAGGATCATTGGCGAGTCCGATGTAATTATTCAAACTCCAGTTGAGCACTTCTCTGCCCCGGAATTTCATACGGGGACCGATTTCTCCTTCTAATTTTGGGAAAGCGAAATAGCCGTGTGCCTGTTTGGCGTACTGGCCGATATTCCCTCTTTGTTTTTTTACTCTTTCAAAAATGTCCACTTCAGTTGTATTTCGGAATTTTAGATATTTCTTTAAAACACGGAACAAAGGTATAATAAAAAAGTAAAAAGTGAAAGTCTGGAAGGAAAAGGTAGGGGGAGATTCTGATATTCTCCCGAAAATGACAGGCTTTAACATTTAGCTTTTAACTTTTAACCTCTTTTTATTGTGAGTTGAGATTTATGATATATCTTTGCATGATGCAAAAAAAGCGCTTTCGCCTATGAAGAAATTATTGGGATTTATGCTGGTCGTTTTATTATTCACTTCTTGCGGTGAGTATCAGAAATTATTGAAAAGTAATGATTATCAGTTGATTTATTCCAAAGCGATCCAGTACTATAATAAAGGGGATTACCAGAAAGCTTTAAATCTTTTCGACGGTATCCGGAGTGTATTTACCGGTACGAGTAAAGCTCAGAGTATCGCTTATTACCGGGCTTTTTGTTCTTACAATCAAAAAGACTACGAACTGGCTTCCGAATTATTCAAGCAGTTTATCGCCCTGTATCCGGAAAGTTCGTTTGCTGAAGAATGTCTGTATATGGTGGGGTATTGTAATTATATGGCGTCTCCTAAAGCGCGTTTGGATCAGCAGCCTACTCGGAAAGCCATTCAGGATTTTCAGTTGTATTTGAACCGGTATCCGAATAGCATGCGGAAGGATAAAATCAATGAATACGTAGATGAAATGCTGGACAAGCTGGCCTATAAAGATTATCTGAGTGCTAAGAATTATTATCTGAGAGAGCATTATAAAGCAGCTGTCATCAGTCTGCAAAACTGCCTGAAAGATTATCCCGGTTCCAAATATAGGGAAGAAATCATGTATCTTTTATTTAATTCAAAATATGAAATGGCCGTAAATAGTGTGGAGGATAAGAAGCTGGAACGTTATAATGCGGCTAAAGAAGAGTATTATTATTTTGCAGACGAGTATCCGAATAGCAAATACGTCAATGAGATCAAAAAGAAATACGACGATATCAATACTTATCTGGAAAATTACAAGTTTGAAGAGTAGAATTATTTAATATAAAATCAATTATGGTAGATTTTAAAAAAGTAAAGGCGCCGAATAATACAATTACGAGGAATCCCGCCGTATTTTCAGCGAAAGCCGGTAATATCTATGAGGCGGTTGCTATTATTGCCAAAAGGGCCAACCAGATTTCCGTAGAAATGAAAGAAGAGTTGAGCCGGAAGTTGCAGGAATTTGCCTCTTATACCGATAATCTGGAAGAGATTTTTGAAAATCGGGAACAAATCGAGATTTCCAAGTATTACGAACGTATTCCCAAACCGGTGCTTATTGCCACTCAGGAATTTTTGGACGACCAGATTTACTTTAGGAATCAGGCGGCAGAAAAAGAAAAACCGACGGCCCGGGAGGAGTAATCTTTAGTCGGGATACCAATCAGATACCTGAAAGTCAGCCGGCTTTCAGGTATTTTAGTAAAACAGACAAACAAAACATACAGGCCTGCAGACCATGTTAAAAGATAAACATATTATTTTGGGAATTACAGGAAGTATTGCTGCTTATAAGGCGGCTTTGCTAGCCCGTTTGCTCGTGAAAGAAGGAGCCCGGGTGAAAGTGGTGATGACCCCTTTGGCCAAGGAATTCATTACTCCCCTGACGCTGGCTACTTTGACGCGGAATCCGATTCTGGTTGATTTTTATAATCCTGAAAACGGAGATTGGAATTCCCATGTGGATCTCGGTATCTGGGCGGATGCCCTGCTTGTGGCCCCCGCTACGGCGAATACCCTGGCGAAGATGGCGGGAGGGATAGCGGATAATTTATTGCTGACGACGTATTTGTCCGCTAAATGTCCGGTATTCCTCGCTCCGGCCATGGATCTGGATATGTACAGGCATCCGGCTACGCAAAAAAATCTGACGGTCTTGCAGTCGTATGGGAATACCATCATTGAGCCTGCCGAAGGAGAATTGGCCAGCGGTTTAAAGGGGAAAGGCCGAATGGCGGAACCGGAGGAAATCGTAGCGGCTTTAGCCGCCTACTTTGCCGTTTCCCGGCCCATGAGCGGAAAACGCGTATTGGTAACAGCAGGACCCACTTTTGAGAAAATAGACCCCGTCCGGTTTATCGGAAATTTTTCCAGTGGGAAAATGGGCTTTGCTTTAGCGGAAGAATTGGCAGAAAGAGGAGCTGAAGTTATATTGGTCGCAGGACCTGTACACCTGTCGGTAGAGCACGACTCCATCCGGCGGATTGACGTGGTATCGGCCGGGGAAATGTTTGCCCAGGTAATGGCTTTAGCCGAGGATTGTGACGTGGTGGTATCCTGCGCGGCCGTAGCCGATTTTACCCCTGCGATGCCTTCGGACAGTAAATTGAAAAGAGGGAAAGATCCTCTTTGTTTGGAATTACAACCGACCTGGGATATTGCCGGAGAGTTGGGAAAACGAAAAAAAGAGGGACAGTTGCTGGTCGGCTTTGCTTTGGAAACGGATGATGAAGAAATGCATGCCATCGGAAAATTGAAAAAGAAAAATCTGGATCTGATCGTTTTGAATAGCTTAAAAGAGAAAGGGGCGGGCTTCGGAGTAGATACCAATAAAGTGATTTTGATCGACCGGAATGAAAATCGTATTTCTTTTGAATTGAAGCCTAAACGGGAGGTCGCCAAGGATATTGTGGATAAAGTAGCGGAAATGATGGGTCGTTAAAAACTAAGTCGTTTTTATGTTGTAACATTTTAAAATAATCTTTACATTTGGGTTCTGATATGGAATCAGAAATTATACATACGGACCAGATGAATTTCCGATACGGAATGAGGCTAAGCTATCGTTCCCCCGTGAATGAAGTTATAAAACCGGCATTGTCAGCGCTGACATATGCTGGTTTTTTTTATGCCTGAATTAATACTTAAATATAGCGATATGAACAAACGTAGTTTAGTGTCCATCGAAGATTATTCGAAAGAAGAAATTCTGGAAGTTTTGAAACAGGCTTCGGAGTTTGAAAAGAATCCCAATCAGCGTCTGCTGGAAGGTAAAGTGGTGGCTTCTTTGTTTTTTGAGCCTTCCACCCGTACCCGTCTCAGTTTTGAAACGGCAATCAACCGGTTAGGAGGCCGTATTGTCGGATTTTCGGATGCTTCTTCCTCCAGTGTGACGAAGGGAGAGACTTTGAAAGATACGATTAAGATGGTTGACAATTATTGTGATTTGATTGTTATGCGTCATCCCATAGAAGGGGCTGCCCGTTATGCCAGCGAGATAGCTAAAGCACCGGTAATCAATGCCGGAGACGGAGCCAATCAGCATCCTTCTCAAACGATGCTGGATTTGTATTCGATTTATAAAACCCAGGGAACTTTGGAAAATCTGAATATTTTCATGGTGGGCGATTTGAAATACGGCAGAACGGTGCATTCTCTCCTCCAGGCTATGAGTCATTTTCACCCCATTTTTCACTTTATCGCTCCGAAGGAGTTACAGATGCCGGAAGGATATAAATTACGTTTGAAAGAATTGCAGATTCCCTATTATGAACATTCGGACTTGAATGAAGTAATTAATGAAGCCGATATCCTTTATATGACCCGGGTGCAACGGGAACGTTTTGCCGATCCCCTGGAATATGAGAAGGTAAAAAATGTATACATATTGAAAAATGCCATGTTAAGCGGTACCAAAGAAAATATGAGGATTTTGCATCCGCTTCCCCGGGTAAATGAAATTGACGTGGATGTGGACGAGAATCCGAAGGCCTACTATTTTGAACAGGCCCGTAATGGGGTGTTTGCCCGTCAGGCGATTATATCTAAAGCGTTGAATTTGAAATAAATAAATATATGGGTGCAAAAAAAGAATTACAGGTCAGTGCTATTGAGAATGGCACGGTCATCGATCATATTCCTGCTGAAAAATTATTCGATGTGATTAATGTCCTGGGCATCGATAAAATGGAGAATGCCATGACGTTCGGAACGAATCTTCGGAGCAGTAAATTGGGTAAAAAGGCGATTGTAAAAATCTGGGATAAATTTCTGGAGGACGATGAGGTGAATAAGCTGGCATTGGTAGCTCCCGATGCCAAAATCAATATTATCCGGGATTATGACGTAGCAGAAAAAAAGTTGGTTAAAGTTCCCAACCACGTGGAAGCGATTGTAAAATGTATGAATCCCAAATGTATTACCAATCATGAATATGTGAGGACTCGTTTCGAAGTCGTCCATAAATCGCCCATTGTGTTAAAGTGTCATTATTGCGAAAAACTGACGGACGAAAGACACATTGTGGTCATCTGATCTTCCGGCTGGTAAAACCTGAAAAACCGGGAAGCACCTCCGAGGCTTCCCGGTTTTTTAGGAAATATATATTTCCAGTATTTCGCTTTCGGTCCGGGGAAGTAAGAAAACGTTTTTCAGGCTGGCGGGCAGCAACACGGTGTCTCCCGCTTTTACTTGTACCGTTTTATCCGTTTCGTAGACCAGGGTAAATTCTCCTGCCAGACACATGTAAATCACGAAAGAATCCAGTTCGATGTAATCTTTTTCGATTTCCCGGTTGAATTTAAGGTAATTCGTGGTAAAATAAGGGCAACTCACCAGTTCTTCGGTATGATTTTCGTGCCGGTGACCGGAGATGCGGAGATCCTCCCGTTTGGAAAAATCAATCACGCCTAAAGCTAAATCCGTATGTAACTCCCGGAGATTCCCGTTTTTATCCCGCCGGTCGTAGTCGTAAATCCGATAGGTAATATCCGAAGTTTGTTGAATTTCGGCAATAAAACAACCTTTCCCGATGGCATGTACCGTCCCGGCCGGGATGAAGAAACAGTCTCCTTTCTTTACTTTTTCGGTTTTTAATATTTGGGGTAGCGTATGGTTGTGAAGGTGGGTAAGGTAGTCCGACTGATCGGAATCTTCCTGAAAGCCGATCAGCAGGCGGGCTTCCTCGGTGGCGTCCACTACGTACCACATTTCGGTTTTGCCATAAGCATTGTGTCGTTCTTTGGCTGTACGGTCGTCCGGATGTATCTGTATGGAAAGATCGTCGCAGGCATCGATATATTTGATCAGCAGGGGAAATTCCACTCCGAATTTTTCATAAACTTTATCACCGACCAGATCTCCCATATAGACTTCGATAAGTTCTTCCAGGGAGTTTTCAGCCAGAGGGCCTTCAGAGACTACGGAAACATGGTCCTCTACTCCGGAAATTTCCCAACTTTCTCCTATGGAAGAAAAGGAGTGGGTTTTATCTCCCTTGAAGACTAGTTTTTCGCCTCCCCATATCGTTTGTTTTAAAATCGGCTTGAATTTTAACGGATATAACATACTTTAGGTTTTTAATCGGTGCTTTTTGGATTTTAACTGTTTTTTTGGCATAAAAGTTGTACCTTGCACAAAGATAAATTTAAATCGTATAAGGTGTATATTTAAAAGAAAAAGTCTATGAAAATGTTGAAGTTATTCCCTTTCTTGTTTTGCTTGGGCTTCTTCACGGCTTGCAGTGACGAGGATAAGGATCAGGACGATGTTCTGGATATGAGTAAGCTGACCGGGAAATACTGGTATTATAATAAATGGCAAAATGATAAGAATAGCTACGTATTGGACGATTTGCTGGAAATTATTCGCTTCGAGGAGAATGGAAAACTGTGGGAGATGGATTTCGGAGGGAAGAACGAAAAAATCGTAGGCACCTGGACGGCTCAGGAGAATGCGATTACTTTACGTTATACCTCCCGTCCCGAGGAAATCTGGAATGTATTGAAGAGCGATAAAGATTTCATCGAAGCTATGGTATTCGGCGGGAAACGAGAATACAGGGCAGAACCCGACTACCTGAAAAATCTGACGGCGGATGCTTATTTAATGGATGAGGTAAAGAACGACGGTGTATTGCCGGAAACCCGGATAAGCGTTTCGATTGCCGGGAAGAATGCCGTTAATATTGCGAAAGACGCTGCGGTTATTTTAGACCGGAACCATACCGTACCTTTAACCTTGAAAAACAAAGAGTGGACCGAGTCTGAACCGATTCTGGCTTCGGACTACGAATTGCCGGCTGAAGGGAGAGAAATCCGGTTTTACATCAAGGTCAGCGGAAACCCGGTTAAATTCTCGGATTATATTTATGCCGAGGGATTGCCTAAACGGAAATTCCAGGATTTCGACTTGAGCGCTCAAAATCAAGACCGTTCTCTGCTGGTGAAGTGGAAGCCCTTCGAAGATGAGAATAATAAAATCTATTATCAGATTGAGGTTTTGAATGATGCGGAGGATGTTGCCAATCCTTATTTTGTCAGCCGTTTACAGAGTCCTCATACTTCCCAGTTAGAAATAACCGAAACGACCACTACTGACCAGGACAAACCCAATAACCTGAAAAATCTGAAAGCGGGACAGACGTATACCGTCCGTTTATCCGCCGTTCTTCTGGAACCTGGCACCTCCGCCGAGGATTTATACAGCTATACGAACCGGCAGGCCGTCTCTTCCCTCAAGTGGAAATATGTCTGGCAGTAAGGTTGTCAGGAGAAAAATATTCCCGGAGGATACGGACCAGCAGGTCCGGTTGATCGCAGTGTAAGCGATGTCCGGCCTGAGGGACGGTCCGGAGTATCGCGGCGGGGAAATGTACGGTAAGGCATGCTTCTCCCGGTATGTAAGCGGAATTTTCTCCTTGGATGAATAAAATCTCTTTTTTATAAGTGCGGAGAGGCAGGTTTTCCGGCCAACCGCATATTTTTTGCAGATTCATGCCGATGCTGGAGGCATTTATTTTCCACCGGTAGCCGTTTCCGGTTTTCTGTATATTTTTTAACAAGATTTGCCGGTCGTCTTCGTTGGGAACAGTTTGTCGGATGTACCGGATGATGTCGTCTCTTCGCTGAAAACCGGAAAGTGCGGTTTTTAACATAAAATCCAATAAACCGAGATGTTCTTTTGCCGGAGGGTAGGAGATGGGTGCTATATCGATAATTACTGCTTTTCCGACCATTTCCGGTTCCCGGAGCAGAAGGGCCATGACGGTTTTTCCACCCAATGAATGACCGATAATGCCGGGGAGAGCGGATAAATTCAACTCTTGGATAAACTCTATCAGATCGGCGCTGAGGCTTTCGTAATCAAATGCCGGAGCGTGAAATGAACGACCGTGATTTCTGAGGTCCGGCAAGAAAATGTGGAAACGGTCGGATAGTTTTTCCGCGATGGGAAGCCAGTTCTCGGATGCCCCCCAGAGACCGTGTACCAGGATAAGGGGGGGAAGGGAAGGTCGGCCTTTTTCCCTGTAGAATAGTTTCATGACAGCAGAGAATGATTTCGATAAAAAAAGCCGCCCCGAAAGGCGGCTTATCGTATTTAATCTTTGAGCTTAGCCTTGAGATATTCCCGGTTTAAGCGGGCGATGTGTTCGATCGAAATGCTTTTGGGGCATTCCGCTTCACAAGCGCCGGTATTGGTACAGTTACCGAATCCCAGTTCGTCCATTTTTGCCACCATGGCCTTAGCCCTCCGGGCTGCTTCGATTTTACCTTGAGGCAATAAAGCGAATTGAGAAACTTTGGCGGCGACAAAGAGCATAGCCGAAGAGTTTTTGCAGGTAGCTGCACAAGCTCCGCATCCGATGCAGGAGGCAGCATCCATCGCTTCTTCCGCATTGTCGTTGGAAATCGGGATAGCATTGGCATCCGGTACTCCTCCGGTATTCACCGAAACAAACCCTCCGGCTTGCTGGATTTTTTCAAAGGCCCGCCGGTCCACGATCAGGTCTTTGATAACCGGGAACGCACCGCATCTCCAGGGCTCTATCGTGATGGTCGCTCCTTCTTTAAAGCGGCGCATGTGTAACTGACAAGTGGTAACGTCATCGTCCGGTCCATGGGCCCGCCCGTCAATAAACAGGCTGCAGGTACCGCAAATGCCTTCGCGGCAATCGTGATCGAAAGCCACGGGTTCTTTGTTTTCGCTTACCAATTGTTCATTTAAAATGTCCAGCATTTCCAGGAAGGAAGTGCCGGTAGAAATATCATGGATTTTGTATGTCTCAAACCCGCCTTTGGATTTGGCATCTTTCTGACGCCATACCTTAAGTGTTAGTTCTTTTAATATTGTATCTGCCATAACTGTTTTGTTTATGATTTCAGGTTTCCGTATTTGCTGTGGGCTGGTCCGGAACCCTGAATCGTCAATTATTTATAGGAACGTTGTGTAAGTTCAACATTCTCGAATACCAAGTTCTCTTTATGCAATTCGGGAGCTGTGTTTTCTCCTTTATATTCCCATACGGAGACATATTTGTAGTGTTCGTCGTCCCGTTTTGCTTCTCCTTCTTCGGTTACCGATTCCAGCCGGCAATGTCCGCCGCAGGATTCGTTCCGGTCCAGAGCATCGTGTGCCATCAGGTCGGCCAATTCGATAAAGTCGGCTACTCGGGCTGCTTTTTCCAATTCGTTATTCATGGCCGTAAATTCACCGACAACCCGCAGGTCTTTGTAGAATTCTTGTTTCAGTTCGGCAATCAGCTGGATGGCTTTTTTCAGGCCGGCAGCTTCGCGCGCCATACCGATATAATTCCACATGATGTGTCCTAATTCCTTGTGGAAGTGATCCGGGGATTTCGTTCCATTGATGTCGTATAATTTCCGGAGACGGTCGGTTACGTGTTTTTCGGCTTCCTCAAATTCCGGCGTATTGGTCTGAATTTTAGGCGTCTGGATTTCTTTGGATAAATAATCTCCGATGGTGTAAGGCAGAATAAAATATCCGTCGGCCAATCCTTGCATCAAAGCGGAAGCACCTAAACGATTGGCTCCGTGATCCGAGAAGTTGCATTCTCCGATGGAGTATAAACCGGGAATGGTGGTCATCAGGTTGTAATCCACCCACAGTCCGCCCATGGAATAGTGTATGGCCGGATAAATCATCATCGGATTGTGATACGGATCGACGGCTGTAATTTTTTCATACATCTGGAAAAGGTTGCCGTACCGTTTTTCAATGGTGTCGCGTCCCAGTTGTTCGATAGCGTATTTGAAATCCAGGAATACCGCTTTGCCGGTATTGTTTACACCGTAGCCGGCGTCGCATCTTTCTTTGGCGGCCCGGGAGGCAACGTCCCGAGGAACCAGGTTACCGAAAGCGGGATAACGGCGTTCCAGGTAAAAATCACGGTCTTCGTCCGGAATGTCGTTGGGGTTTAACGTTCCTGCCTGGAGTTTTTTGGCATCTTCAATCTTCTTGGGTACCCATACCCGCCCGTCATTCCGGAGAGATTCCGACATCAGCGTGAGCTTGCTCTGCTGTTCTCCATGCACCGGAATACAAGTGGGATGAATCTGTACGAAACAGGGATTGCCGAAAAATGCTCCGCGTTTATAAGCCTGCCAGGCGGCACTACCGTTACATCCCATCGCATTGGTAGACAAGAAAAATACGTTTCCGTAACCTCCGGTTGCCAGCACGACGGCATGGGCTCCGAAACGTTCGATCTTACCGGTCACCAGGTCACGGGCGATGACCCCCCGCGCTTTCCCTCCTACAACGACGATATCGAGTACCTCATGACGGTTGTATACTTTTACTTTGCCTTTGGAAATCTGGCGGTTCATGGCAGAATAACAGCCCAGCAGTAATTGCTGGCCCGTTTGACCGCGGGCGTAAAAGGTGCGGCTAACCAGAGCACCTCCGAAAGAACGATTGGCCAGTAAACCGCCGTAATCGCGCGCAAACGGTACGCCCTGCGCCACACATTGGTCGATAATGGCGTTGCTGACTTCGGCCAGCCGGTAAACATTGGCTTCGCGGGCCCGATAGTCGCCTCCTTTGATAGTTTCGTAAAACAAACGGAAGACCGAGTCGTTATCGTTCGGGTAGTTTTTGGCTGCGTTGATACCTCCCTGTGCAGCAATGGAGTGAGCCCGACGGGGGGAATCCTGGTAACAGAATGCCGTAATGTTATAACCGAGTTCAGCCAAACTGGCTGCGGCAGAACCTCCTGCGAGGCCGGTACCTACTACGATAATATCCAGTTTCTTTTTGTTGGCCGGACTAACAACGCCGATATGGGCTTTGTGATTTGACCATTTGTCTTTTAACGGTCCGGCAGGTATTTTAGCATCTAATACTGACATAATGAATGATTATAAATTTTGAATATTAGATTTTAAATTACAAATTCCCGGAGAGATACCGGGCTGCAATTTAGCGTGGCGTTAGTCTCCCAGTCCGGCCATAAAATAAAGCGGAATAATGCTGAAACCCACTGCCATGATTACTGCAAAAATATAGGCCAGACACTCCAGCCGTTTTCTCCAGATTTGATTGCAGAATCCGATGGATTGAAAAGCGGACCAGAATCCGTGGGTCAGGTGAAGGCCGAGTAAAACCGCTCCTACGATGTAGATAACACAGTAAATGATACTGGATTTGAATAGCCCGGAAACCAGCAAATAGGTATTCTCCATTTCGGTCCCGTCAATTACGATGGAGTCGAGCGTACCCGTTACTTTGATGTTCCACCAGAAATTGTAAAGGTGAATGATTAAAAACACTAAAATCAGACCTCCCAATATGTACATATTGCGGGATGCCCAAGTGGCATTTCCCCCCTGATCGGTTTTGTTGTAACCGATGGGACGAGCCTTCTGATTTTGCAAAGTCAGAACGCTTGCCCAGATGATGTGAATAATAAAACCGAGGGCCAGGATGGGTTCCATGATTTTTATAGCGGGATTGGTGGCCATAAAGTGGGCTCCGTGATTGAATAGCTCCCCGCTATTATCGAAAATCAGAAATAAGTTCAGCGCCAGATGGACGCATAAGAACGCAATCAGGAAAAGTCCCGATAGACTCATAATGACTTTTTTCCCGATGGAGGATGTTAAAAAATTACTCATAATTAAGATTATTTATTAATAACTGGTTAAATTCTTTGTTCACGTGCAAAAGTATCTTTTTTTCCCTGATTTTACTATTATTCATTAAAGAAAAACTTCTTTATTCTGCTAAAGTTTTTGAAAAAGGAATAAGTAATTCTCTATCAATGAGATGCGTGATTTGTTAAACCGGTGGAATGCCCTTGTTTTTGGATCGCCTGATAGATGATATGTTGAATTTTAGTACGAATATTTTCTTCATTCAGTTTGGTGTTGAATTCGTTGGGGTAAGTGCGGTTGGAAAGAAAAATATAAATCAGTTGATCCTGCGGATCGCACCATACCATAGTTCCTGTAAAGCCGGTGTGTCCGTAACTGGATAAAGAAGCTTCCGGACAGGTGGGACTGACTTTGGTGGAATCCGGTTCCGGTTTGTCGAAGCCCAGGCCCCGCCGGTTTTTGGGAGAGTCATCGGCTTTCCGGGTAAATAGCGAAATCGTGGAGGGCTGGAAAAAACGGATACCTCCGTAAGTCCCTTCGTTCAGATATACGGATAAAATTTTAGCCAGGTCCTCGGCCGTAGAAAACAACCCGGCATGCCCGGCGACGCCGTGAAAAACAGCTGCCAGCGGATCATGTACATATCCTTTTACTTCTCTTTTCCGGTATAATTTGTCTACACTGGCAGGAACGATGTCGTTGGTATTCAACCGTTTTGCTGCATTGAAATCGGTATGAAACGCTCCGATTTTCCGGTAGAAATGAGAGCGGCAATATTGATCGAGAGGTTCTCCTGCTACGTTTTCTACGGTTTGTTGGAGCAGGATAAATCCGAGATCGCTGTACAAATAGTCTTTGGTTGGTTTCAAGGGGGAATGGAGAATGGAATATCTGATGGAATCCCGGTAGGAGGGATAAATAAAAATTCCGGGTTCCAAAAATTCGTAATCTTTCCGGGCCGTTCTGGAAAAAGTACTGTCCTTGAAATGAAAATTGGGATTGACATACAATCGTTTTTTTAATTTGAGCGAATTGTATTTTGTCGGAATGCTTGTAAACAGCCGGCAAGGAAGAAGTTTTTTGTCGACGGCGTCTAAGAAAACGGGAATAGACGCTTTTAAACCGGCGGTGTGGGACAGCACTTCCCTCAATGTAATCGCTTTTTTATCGGTTTCTTGTAAAACCGGCAGGTAGACAGCTAAAGAAGTGTCCATCTGTATTTTTTGTTCTTCGAACAACTTCATAACGGCAGGTAGCGTTGCCGTGATTTTTGTTACGGAAGCGAGGTCGTAAATATCGGATGTACGGTTAGGAATCTTCTGTTGATAAGTATGAAATCCGAAGGCTTTGTTGTAGACAATATATCCGTTTTTAGCTATGAGTACCTGACATCCGGGGGTCGCTTTCATTTTTATGGCGGCCTGGCATACCGAGTCTATTTTTTCCAGCACCGGAGTCGACAGACCCGGAATTTCGGGGGGAGCATAGCCGAGACGTATTTTGGGGGTATTTATACCGGTACCGGCCGGATAGAGAGGAGAGACGCTTACCGGTAACTGTCCCCGGACGGGAATGCCTCCGAATAAGGCTTGAGCGGCGTATTGCCGGGCATAAAGATGATCTTCGTAGGTAACGAGTATGGCGTCGACCGGCAGATCGGTATAAGGTTTTAAGCCGTAGGGAATGGCTGGATGGCATAAAATGATGCGTTTGTTTTTCAAACGTCCGATCAGTTTTTCCAGCTTTTCCGTGTAGCCGAAATTGCGGGAACTTCGGTCGGAAGCTTTGCTGTTGTACAGAATGATGCAATTGAATTTTTCCAATTTTTTCAGAAGGGCTTCCAACTGCTCTTCGTTGAAATTTCCGTCGGAAATCAAATTTTGTACATCGGCATATTTTTTCAGGTTCGTTTGAAACGTATTTACGGCCTTACCGCCGAAATTCAGGGAGGCTATGTGCAGCGTATCCAGGTCTTTGAGCGGAAGAAGGTTATCGGTATTTCGTATCAGGGTAATCGCGTTTTTGTAAAGATTCTGCTTCAGTGCAAAATCGGCCGGAGTATTCAGTCTTGACCACAATCCTTCCGTGGAGATCGGATGAATATTGGGTAATACGAATTTATACTTGGCTAAAAGTATTTTGCGGCATTTTTCATCGATTTCCTGTTCGGTGATTATACTGTCGGCTATCGCTTTTTTTATGCGGGCTACGGCTTGAGCGATATTTGCGGGAAAAAGTAAAACATCGTTTCCGGCTAAAAGCGCCCGTACTTCGGCTTCTCCCGGAGGTAGTCCGCGGGTAACTCCCTTCATATTCATCGCATCGGTAAAACAAAGGCCTTCAAATTTTAAAGAATCCCGAAGGTATTTTTTTAGGATAAGGGGAGAAAGGGATGCGGGGCGGTGGGCGGAATCCAGAGCCGGCACGTCCAGGTGCCCTGCCATGATGGCGGGAAGACGGTCGGCGATCAGTTTCTTAAAAGGGTAAAGTTCCACAGAATCCAGCCGGCCGGCCGGGTAAGGAATTAAAGGCAAAGCCTGATGAGAGTCGGTATCGGTGTCGCCGTGACCCGGGAAATGTTTTACGACCGGCAATATTGCTTCGGAAAGAGAACCCCGGATATACATCGCTGTTTTGCGGTAAACGTTTTCGGGATCTTCTCCGAAAGAACGCATTCCGATGACGGGATTCCGGGGATTGTTGTTGACGTCGGCGACCGGCGCAAAATTAATATGTACCCCGATTTCTTTACAGTGCCGGGCGATACGGGCTCCCAGTTCGTAGATGAGAGAATCGTCCGTTACAGCTCCGTCGATCAGCATACGGGGAAATTCCAGGGCCGTTTTCAGGCGCCAACCTATTCCGTGTTCTGCGTCCATACCGATAAAAAGGGGGTATTTGGCCGTTTTTTGATACCTGTTTGTCAAAACGACCTGCTGAACAGGATCGCCCTGAAAAAAAATAATTCCTCCTATATCATATTCCCGAATGAGGTTTTCCAGTTCCGTTTCGTATTTTTCGTCTTTGTTACTGTAGGCGGCAATCATAAACAATTGCCCGATTTTTTCATTCAAACTCATCGACCGGAGCATTTCTTCGGTCCAATGGATTGCTTTGGGATTTTCAGCCGGAATAAATGAAAAATGCAGAAGTAAAACAAAAGTTATCAAACACTTAATCATCTCTCAACGCTCTGTTATCAATTTATGGGATTAACTTGTTTTACCGATGTACGGATCTCAGGCAAATTTAATAAAAAGAAAGGGTAACGAAAAAAATCGTTACCCTCTTTTTAAAATATCCGGTAAATTATTTCAACATCTCGGCAACTTTGGCAGCCAGTTCTTCTCCGTGGAGATTATCGGCTACAATCGTGTTGTTTTCGTCCAGGATAAATAAGTGAGGGATACTGTTCACCGCATACATCTGAGCAACGCTATTGTTCCAGTATTGCAGGTCGGAAACCTGATACCAGTCTAACTTATCGTCTTTAATCGCTTTTTCCCAGTCTTCTTTATTCCGGTCCAGAGAAACGCCGATGATTTCCAATCCTTTTTTGTGGTATTTATTGTACAGCTTTACCATATCCGGATTCGCTCTGCGGCAAGGTCCGCACCAGGAGGCCCAGAAATCGATAATTTTTACTTTCCCTTTTATGTCGTATAAAGACAGGGGTTTCCCTTCCGGGGTATTCTGGGTGAAGTTCGGTGCTACTTTACCTACGGCAACCGCTTCGAGTTTTGCCAGTCTCTCTCCGATATTTTTGCCCGGTTCCGTAGCTTTGGCATTGGCGCCCAATGCATGGTACATTTCTGAAAGTTCTTTGGTATCCATACTGCTCATACGGGTGGATAAAATGAAGGCGGATACATAACTATCCGGGTTCGCTTTCATAATACCGCTTACTTTTTCCCAGGTTGTTTTTCCCACTTCATCGAATTTGTTTTCGATTTCTTTTGCTTTTTCTTCGTTTTTTTCCTGTTTAGCCGTATTGTACTCTTTATAAAGTTCGGATTGTTGTTTCCTCGCATCGTTGGAGATCGCCATGAATTCATTCCAAATTTTTTGGCTTTCCGTACCTTCTACCTTAGAAGTACTATTATCGGCAGGATTTAAAGTCGCCGTAAACTGGGCGTTTTCGAGCATAATCGGCGTTCCGCCTTTTTTCCCGGCTACGATTAAAGCGGCATAATCTATATTGTCGGTGGTTCCTTCCAATTTGAATTTACCTGCCTTGATGGGGGCTTCTGCTAAAGTATCGGCTTCTCTTCCGTTATATTTCATAAGATAGACCGTTCCCTCCTGTTCTCCTTCAACCGTTCCGTTGATGGTATACTTCGGAGTGGTGTCGCAGGCTGTCATGGCGAGAGCCAATAAGGCCAAGGGTAATAAAATTTTTTTCATGATTCTGTGATTTTGTGATAAAATATTGTTTGCTTGCAAATTTAGTTGTTTTTAACCATTATTACAGCATATATATCGGGGTTTATTACGTTAATGTTTCGTTAACGACTGATAAAAACTACTAGATATTTAGTTTATCTTACGTTTCATGAACCATCCTTCTTTGAAAGCAATATTAAACCGGATTTTAGCAAATCTTTCCTGGATCAATCCGTTTTCTTTCGTGCCTCTGATGCCCAGATCGAAGGCGATACCGAGCAATAATTCGCGGTTAGGAATGTAAACCGGTATCTGGGCCCCGAAGGTAACCGCGTAGGTATCGATGGGAATATCGTTCAGTTCGATTTGGGAACGCACAAAATAAGTTCCGAGGATATACTTATTTCTTTGCCACCAGTATCTGCCGTAACGGGCCGGGAGGAGGGAAGCTCCCAGAGAAAGCTTGTTGTAATCCCGGTAATCCTGTTTTTTCCCGAATTCCTTATAATTGGTCATTTGCTGAAACGTATAATCTCCGGCGATCATCCATTTGTCTTTGTAATCGTAGGCAAAACCTCCGACGATCCGGAAAGGGTATGTAATGTTTCCTCTTTTCAGTACGTCGTCATCCAGGGTTTCGCTGACGTGGGTAGAAGAATTGATTTTATAAGACGTGAAACTCTTTTTGGCATTTAGATTCGTCTGAAGGTTGAACGCCGTCCCCAGCGTCAGCTTGGATTTGGCAGAGAGGTTGATCAGATATTGCAGACCCATGTTGAAGATTACGTCGTGTACCGCTATTTTATTTTGGGTATTGATGTAATAACTATCCGTGATTACCGGAACCAGACTCAGGCGTCTTTCCAGATTACCGAATACGAGGGATGTATTTACTCCTATCGAGAGATTTTTGATCTGATAAGCCAGTCCCAGATAAAAGTCGTTCAATCCTCCTTTCCCCGATATTTGTTGATTGTAATAAGTACTCTCGGTACCGCTGATAATATTGAAATAATGCAGATCGTAGCCGATGTCCGATCTCTGATTGAAGCCGAAGGAGGCAAAAGTGTTTTTGAACAGTCGCAGCGCCATATTGAGGGAGGCATTTTGTCCCACCCGGTAATTGCTGCTTTCTTTATGGGTAGCGATGTGCACGTACTCTCCCGTAATCCCGAACTGTATGTAAAAACGATTGCTGTCCAGTGCCGTATAAGAAGCCGGATTCAGGAAGTTGATGTTGTTGTTGTCCCGCATGGCAGCCGAAACGCCCCCCATAGCCGTGAAAGGCCCGTAATTATCCTGGAGGAGCCCGATTCCATACATGGAATAAGGGGTTCCGGTGTTATTCTGGCTGTAGATTCCGGAGGAAATAAGAGTTACTAACGCACTGATCAGGAGATACTTCTTCATACCGAATATTCTATTATTCATATTTTGCATAATATACATGTAAGACCGGTATTTCGTCTATGACTAAACGGTTGAGACTATTGTTGATCTGACTGGTGGGAATGCTGACGAGAATGTAATTGTTCTCGTCACCGTTTCCTGCCATAGACAGGGTATTGTAATAGTCCGTAATATTTATCAGGTATTTGACTCCACCGGCTTGGGTGGGATCTTCCACCAGTTTTCCGGTAATCACTTTATTATCGTTGGTCATCAGTACGGAAATCAAACGGTTGTTTTTATCGGATTTATAGACGTAGACTTCCGAAGGCAATCCGAAATTTTTCTCTATACCTTGCTGAGGATAGAGTTCGATTTCCGCTTTAATGATCGTTTTGTATTTTTCCGAAGCCGGAGAAATAGGGATGCGCATTTTTATCATGTAACCGCTACCTGCCTGGGTGACGGCCTGTCCTTCGGGTGCATTGGGACGTTTGGCATCCGGAAATTCCAGATTTTCCTGCTGATTGGTCAGCGCCGCATAAGGCGTATTGACGGCATCATTGAGGATATTCAGGAAAGTATACTTGTTATAGGCGGTACTTTTATTGAATTTGTATGTATAATTTCCTTTGGCATCGTGGAAATGCAGATTCATGTACAAACTGTCGCCGCTGGAACTCAGACCCAGTATACAACTGTTGTTGTCGTCGGGGACAAAAGCCAAACCTTTAAACCAGTATAAAAAAAGGAGATGATTGGTCACTTCGTCGCTTTGGCGGCGTAGCATATTGTACAATTCCCGTCCTAAATCGTCATCCATACGGAACCACATGTTTTTCAGGCGTTCTTTCCAGGGCCATACCTGGTATGTAGCCAGGGGTTCCTGTTTGTAGGGTACGGAAGCGACATTGTAAATCAAATCGGTTTCTTTGTCCAGAATGGGCAGCCTTTCCATCTGGCATAAGCGAAAGGTCTGTAACTGAGTTGTATCCCCCCAGATGTTTCCGGTAAATGTACAATGGAACGTCAGGGAATCGTATACGTAATTTTTTTTGATGGAACTCCCGCCTCCCGGTACGATTTCAAAATAGGGGGTGGCCCGGGTGATCCCGGTCACGGGATCCAGCAGCCGTCCGGCAAGCAGTTTGCTGATGGGCGAATAACTATTTCCGGTGGAAGTGGCGAACGAGTCCAGTTTGACCGTAGAGGTATTTTTAATTTTAAATTGCCTCATTTCCACAAAACTGTTATCATCGATCAGGTCCTGGCCGATAGACGTAACGTCATTGGTGCATGCACTATATAAAATGATAAAGAAAAAAAATGGAATGAGTCTCATATGTTGTAATTTTCTATAATCAGAGGGCGAAGGTAAAATTATTTTCTAAAAATATTACAAGGGTAAGGTATTTTAATTTCTCATTACAGGATTTATAAGCCTTTGAAACGTAATTTAATATATTTTTTATTGTATTTGTGTATAATTTATGTAGTTTTGCCCGAGTTTTGAATCCGCAAGTGATTAAATAGAAATCGTAATAACAAATAATTTTATGAAAACGGTAAAGAATTTATGTTTTATTATGCTGGTACTCTTCTTTGCAGGTTGTAGTTCCAATGATGACGAAGTTGGTGACTGGGCAAAACAGAATACAAGCTCTTTTCCTGGGAAGGGAAGAACCGGTGCCGTAGCGTTTACAATTAATGGAAAGTCTTATGTTGGTCTGGGAATTGATGGGGATGATTACGAAATGAAGGATTTCTGGGTATATAACGGTTCCTGGAAAGCTGTGGACGATTTTCCGGGAGCACCCCGTTACGGAGCGGTTGCTTTTTCTGATGGAAAATACGGATATGTGGGATTGGGATATGCCGACAATGTAAATAAACAGGGAGAAGAAGGTAAATCCGAATGGTTCAGTGACTTTTACCGTTTTGACCCGACTCAGGCTACGGGTAGTCAATGGACGAAAATGCCTGATTTCCCCGGTAAGGTAAGACGTTCCGGAGTAGCTTTTTATGTGAGTGGAAAAGGATATGTAGGAATGGGAAGAGGAGAAGATAAGGAAGGTACTTATAATGATTTTTATACGTTTAATCCGGGCACAAATACCTGGGAAACGGAAGTAATGTATTACGGATCGCCCCGGGAAGGAGCCGTTGCTTTTGTGATCGGAGAAAGCGCCTATATTTGTACCGGTCGTCAGGGAGAAAGCGATTATGTAAACGATGTGCTTAAATTTACTCCTACGAATGAAATACCTTGGGAGGAACTGGATCCCTTGAAAGACCGGGACGACAGAAAATGGGATAACGATTATCCGAAAATCAAGCGCGCTTTTGCCGTTGCTTTTGTGATCGGTTCGGGCGAAAATGCCCGCGCATACCTGGCTACCGGATCCAACGGTTCGCTGAAGAGCGATTGCTGGGAATTCAATCCCTTCGAAACTTCCAGAGGCCGGAAAGGATATTGGGATGAAGTGACCAACCTGCCTGCCGGAAGTATGCGGCAGATGGCCGTCGGTTTTACCTTTAACGATCTGGGCTATATTACTTTGGGAGGAACCCAGAAAGCGGACGGGACTTTTCAGTCTGTATTCAACTTTACACCGGGTATAGACGATGACGATCAGAATGACGATTGATGGTATCGTTCCATATATAACGGGGTGCGGAAGCATCCCGTTTTTTGTAAAAACCCGTTTATGATGTAGGAATCGGTGATCCGGAATTTTATTTTTATAGGAAATAACTGATTCCCGGAGGAGAATTTGGCTTTACGATTCTTTTTTATTTATATTTAAACCCTTATAATGTTGAGTCCTAACCAATGCTTATTTTCATGAGGCGAATTCTTGTTTCGGTGTTGTTGCTGAGTTGGTCTGTCCTTGCTTGTGCACAATGGAATACTTATAATATGTTGCAGATGGGGAAAAATTCCATCTATTTTGACGACTATGTCAGCGCCATCGATAAATTCAATAACATCATCCGGATTAAGCCGTATTTGGCCGAACCTTATTTTTTTCGGGGATTGGCTAAAATGAGTCTGGATGATTACGAAGGTGCCGTTAAAGATTATACCAGTGCGATCGAATTGAATCCGAATTATTTTCATGCGTATATGTATCGGGGGATAGCCTATAACGGGTTGAGAAAATATGAAAAGGCGATGGAGGATTACAAGGAGGCGATTTCTCTGGATCCCAGCGATGCGTATGTGTATGCTTACCGGGGAATTACCAAGGCACAAACGGGAGATTATAAAGGGGCGGAGAAGGATTATTCCAAAGCATTGATGATCGATAAAAATTTGTTGGCCGCTTATTTGAACCGGGCGATCATGCGGGAAAAACTGGATGATTTGGACGGAGCGATGGCGGATTGTAATGCTGCGATCAAACTGAATATGTTTTCCGATGATGCTTTCGGTCTGAGAGGATACCTTTGGTATAAACAAAAAAATTATCACAGTGCGATTGAAGATTTCAACCGGGCTTTGAAAGCGAACCCCAAGAATAAGAAGATACTTATGAACCGGGCTCTGGTTTGGTACGAAATGAAAAAATACCAGGAGACGCTGGATGATTATTCGGAGGTTATCAAAATCGACAGCAATTACATCTATGCTTACTATAACCGGGCGATGCTGAGGGGAGAAGTAGGGGACTACAATAACGCCATTCAGGATTTGGACAAAGTGGTGGAAATGAATCCGGATAATATTTTGATTTATTTTAACCGAGGCTTACTCAAGATGGAAATACGTGATTTTACAGGTGCCTATGATGACTTTTCCGAAAGTATACGTCTTTATCCGGATTTTGTAAAAGCTTATTTGGCCCGGGCGGCGGTGGCTAACCAACTTCACAATTATGCCGCAGCCGATGAGGATCAGCACCGGGCCTTACAGATCATGGACCGTTATCGAAAAATGAAGAGCGGAGATCAGAATGCTTTGGTGGATACGGCGGAAAATTTTCGTCGTCTGATCGACTTCAGTGCCCGTAACGACCGGATTAGGGATGTCATCAACGGTAGGGTGCAGGATAAAAATGTAATCGTGGAATTGCAGGATATATTTTGTGTGCAATACCTGAGCATCGATTCCTTGCGGAGTGGAAAAGTGCAGTATTATAATCCTCACATCATGGATTATAATCAAAAGCATAATTATCAGCCTTCTTTGACTTTGTCGAATAAGAAAATGAATTATCCGGAAGATTTCGTAGAAACGAAGATCCGGGAACTGACCCGGCAGCTTGCCGAACAGGAGGAGGGAGACACCTATCTGTTGAGGGGAATCTTTTATATGAACAATCAGGAATATCCTCAGGCAATCGAGGATTTCGGACGCGTTCCGGAGAACAACCGCTATTATTTGCTGGCGGAATTCAACCGGGCGAATGCGCGGATGCTCATGTACGACTATATTGAATCCATAGACGATAAATCTGTTAAAATCGTCGGAGAAGACGAAAAAGTAAAACGAACGGTGGATTATTCACAGGTTCTGGCGGGGTATCAAAAATGCCTGGATCTCGATTCTACTTTTGTATTTGCTCTGTTCAATATTGCCAATGTGTATGTTCAGAGTGAAAAGATCGACCAGGCTATACAGACCTACACCCGGGTGATCGAGATGGACAAAGACATCGGAGAAGCTTATTTTAACCGGGGCTTGCTTTATATTTATACCAACCGTAAGGCGGAAGCCAATGCCGATTTGAGTAAGGCAGGGGAGTTAGGTATTACGGACGCTTACAACATCATCAAACGGTATTGTAAAGAAGGCGGAGAGTAAAAATAAAAAACTGAGGCGTAAACCTCAGTTTTTTATTTATCTTTCTTTTCATACTGCGAAAGTCGTTCTTCCAGCTTCCCCGCTTCCTTGTAAACTTCTCTCAATTCTCTTTCCTTCTTTTCCAAGGTATCCCGCAGCATGGCTATTTCCTTCTCCTTATCCAGACATTCTTCACAAAAACCGTATTCATTCCGGTTGATCTGACGTAATTGCTTTTGATCAATGAACATAGGTCCTATATCGCGAAGCAGCCAGTTGGCGTTTAAATCAGGGAATAGCTTAATGATAGCGACCAGATGTTTGTCGGGAATGTGGTCATGACAATTCACCCAGTTACTGACCTGCTGTCTTGTTTTAAGGCCCAGTCTGATCCGTAATTCTTCCTGCGAAATCTTTTTCTCAAACAAAAATTTTTCCAGTCGCTGATTTAATGACATGTCCATGATATGTGAAACGTTTTTGTTTACTTGTAAATTTTATACGCTATTCTTTCAGAAAAAGTATTTACTTTTTTGCTGGTTCGATTCTATAAGTTAGTATAAAATTGCAAAGGGAGGAAGGCGGGAAATAAAAAAGTGTTGCCAAAAGTGAAAAAAGTAGGATATCCGGAAGCAAATTGAGATGTCGGAAAATTACCATAGAAAATCTAACAGATTTCTATGGTAATCGAATCATTTGTGAAGAAGATTTACTACAGTTTCTTTTATAGGTATGCCTGAAAAATTTCCTGAAGTCATGATTAACAATACCGTATTACCGTATTCCAATCCCTCCAGAAAACCGGTCAGGGGACGGTTGTCGGTAAAAACGTGAAGATCGGAGCGGTTAAACCCCTGCCGAACCTCTTCCGGAGTGATTTCCGGCAATTTTTTGTGACGGATGACTTCCGGATTATAAAAGACAAGAGCCAGGTCTGCTGCGGCCATACTGTCTTTATACTGGGGAAGAAAAGCTGCGTTCAGGCTGCTGAAGGTATGGAGTTCCATACAGGCAATGAGCTTTTTACCGGGATATTGTGCTCTTACCGCTTCCAGAGTCGCTTTGAGTTTTGAGGGAGAGTGCGCAAAATCCAGGTAAGCTACGGCATCTTCCGTTTCAGTTATTTTTTGCAGCCGCTTGGAAGCGCCTTTATAGGTCGAGATGGCTTCCAGGAAAGTCCGGTCGTCTATACCCAGTTCTTGGCACACCCGGTAAGCTGCGGATAGGTTTTGCAGGTTGTGAAGTCCGAAAATTTGTAGTTCCCGTTCTTCTCCTTTCCACTGCAGGTAGGTTTTTCCTGCCCGGCTCAGGTGGGGGAAAGCCCCGTAAGCGATCCGGTTTACAGAAGAGGGGCAGTAGTTTAGAATTTTACGGATGTTTAAATCCTTTTCGAAATAAATCAGCTTTCCGCCCGGTGCGATTTTTTCACAGAAACGGGCAAATTGTTCTACGTAATTATCAAATGTGGGGAATACGTTCATATGGTCCCAGGCAATACCGGTGAGTACTGCTATGTCCGGATGATAATGGAAGAATTTAGGACTTCTGTCAATGGGGGAAGAGAGGTATTCGTCCCCTTCGAAAACAGCGATGCTACTTTCGTCTTTCAGACTGACCATGGTATCGAAGCCTTCAAGGAGAGCGCCTACCATGTAGTCGAAGGGCAGGGAGGTATGTTTTAGAACGTGCAGGATCATCGATGTGGTGGTGGTTTTTCCATGGCTGCCTCCGACGACGATTCTCTTTTTGTGGCGGGTTTGTTCATACAGGTATTCCGGATAACTGTAAATTTTTACTCCGATTTCCCGGGCTTTTAAAAGTTCCGGATTATCTGCAGTAGCGTGCATCCCCAGAATGACGGCATCCAGGTCGGGCGTAATTTTTTCAGGAAACCAACCCCAGGCGGAAGGCAACAGACCGGCTTTTTCCAACCGGCTTCGGGAGGGTTCGAAGATCTCATCGTCCGATCCGCTTATTTCATATCCTTTTTTCTGAAGAGCCAGCGCCAGGTTATGCATGGCGCTTCCTCCGACGGCAATAAAATGTACTTTCATCGTTATTTTTTTTCTGTGATCTGCAAATATGGCGGAAGTAATCCAGAAACGGAAAAAAATAAGAAAATTTATACATTGTGTGAGCGCCTCAGGCACATATTTTGCGTAAGAAAAGACGCTGTGTAACTTTTAAAAACGAATCAGAGATGAGACGCGGTTTTAGGGAATTTTGTGGTCTTCTTTTTTTATGGATGGGGTTGACGGGATGTGAGCATCCTTTTGAATATCACCCCTACGAATTGAAGTTCGAGAAAAAATACAAGGATATCAACCGGAAAAACATAGAACGCCTGATGGAAGCGGACAGGCAGGCGGACACGGTTCGCTTTGCTTTTATGGGCGATACTCAGCGCTGGTACGATGAAACGGAGAAATTTGTCAAAACAGTCAATAAACGGGACGATATCGATTTTGTGATTCATGGGGGAGATATAACGGATTTTGGGCTGAAGAAGGAATATTGCTGGATGCACGATATCCTCAGTAAGCTGAAAGTGCCTTACGTCGCGGTCATCGGGAATCACGACAATCTGGGTTCCGGACGGGAAGTGTACGGTGTAATGTACGGAGATCTGAATTTTGCTTTTGTTTACGGGAGGATTAAATTCGTCTGCCTGAATACCAATGCACTGGAATACGACTATACCGTATCGGTGCCTGATTTTGTCTTTCTGAAGGAGCAATCGCTGGATACCGCAGACAATCGTTACGATTCTTCCATTGCTATCATGCATGTGGAACCGGGGAATATCGAATTCAACAACAATGCGAAAGAACCTTTTCACGAATATCTGCTCCGGCTTAAGAATCTGAGATTTTGTCTGCACGCGCATGAACACCGGTTGATGGTGAACGATTTTTTTAATGACGGAATCCTGTATTACGGTTCCGATGCTATGAAAAACCGGAATTATCTTTTGTTTACCGTTACCAAAAACAGCTATTCGTATGAGGTGGTCTATTTCTAAATATGTACTGATTCTGCTGTTGACCGGGATATCGGTATCCGCTTCCGGCCAAAACCGGCACGAGCGTTTGAAGGAAAAATATGTATTGGGATGGTCGCGTCTGATTCCCCGGTATAACAAAATTCAGTTTGCCGGTTCTATGGGACTGATTTCCCTGGGAGTAGGTTGGGACTATGGGAAGAAGAAACAATGGGAAACGGATTTACTATTTGGTTATTTACCCAAATTCGACGGGGAGGAGGGACATGTGACCATTACCCTGAAAGAAAATTATATTCCCTGGCGGATTCCGATAAAGACAAGTAGATGGTCGGTAGAACCCTTTACGGTCAGTTTGTACATTAATAAAATATTCGGAGACGAGTTCTGGTCGAAAGAACCCGATAAGTATCCGGATAAATATTACAATGTAGCTACTAATTTGCGTTTTAATCTGGCTTTCGGGCAACGGATCCGGTTCCAACTGAATTCCAAGAAGGTGTTGTCGGAGCATATCGACTTTTTTTACGAACTGGGGACAAACGATTTGTATATCATCAGCTATTTTACCAATAAATACCTGCATCTGACGGATATTTTCAATCTTTCGTTCGGATTAAAATTCCAGTTTTTATAGGAGGAGAACCGTTTTTTGCGGATAAATTGGGCCTCTGAAAAGATCCGGGCCGAGGATAGAGCTGAACTTTTTCCTTCACTTTTCGTATAATTTCCCGAATGATTAATTAAAAACGGAAAAATGAGAGTAAATATGAAGGCAAAATTGGGTTATATAGCAGTAGTCGTATTCATTCTGGCCTTAGCTTCCTGTGGGAATTCCCGGAAATCGAAACAAGATTCCCGCTTAAATTCTCCTCAGGATTCTGCTGTAGTGATTGAACAGGAAACCGTAGTTGTGGAAATAGATAGCCTGGCTCCGGATTCGTTAGCTAACAGAAAATAAAAAAGCGCCTGAAGGCGCTTTTTTATTAAAGGATCATTTGAGGCATGAATTCGAAACTGTTGTATTTGGGCCGTAGCCGATCGGTATTGTAGAATTTTTCTACGTCTACCAGTTTTTTAGTGCTGGTGACGATTTCTATGGGGGCATTGTCGTAACGCCCGTTTCTAAGTATCACCAGCCTGCCGTGCATTCCTTTGGATATCAGGTCCAGGGCCAGGTTGCCGTAGGCCATGGGAACGATAGAATCCATAGCGTCGGGATTCCCGCAACGTACCAGATAGCCCAGTTTTTGATTAATGACATTGATGCTTTCCCCATGATTGAATTTGGGGGAAAGTTCCTTCAACTGGTTGGCAATGTGATCGCCGATGCCTCCGAGCTTTTTATGTCCAAACATATCGGCTTCTTCGCTTTGGAACATCATATCCCCTCCGTTGTAAGTCGCTCCTTCCGAAATAAGGACCACGGAATATTTGCTCGGATTGGTGTAGCGGTCCTGGCAAAGCAATTCGCAAAGCCGGTCGATATTGAACTGATATTCGGGAATAACACAGCGGTTAGCAGCTCCTGCCAGGGTCGGCAGCATAGCGGAAAATCCGGCATACCGGCCGAAAACTTCGAGAACCAATAACCTTTCATGAGAACCCGCACAGGTCCGTAAATCGTGGGTGAGTTCTATCGTCCGGGTAATGCACGTACTGAATCCGATACAATAATCCGTACCCGGTACGTCGTTATCCATCGTTTTGGGAATAGCGATGACTTTTACTCCTTCCTTACTCAACCGCACGCCATAACTCAGGGTATCGTCTCCTCCGATGGGGACCAGGTAGTCGATTCCTATGAAATCCAGGTTTTGTAAGACTTCCGGAGTCAGATCGTTTATTTTTTCCGTGTATTTGTCTTTGAGATGGGCGGGCACGGATTCCAGAGGCACATGGGAAGCACGGGTTCTCGACGTATGTAAAAAAGTCCCTCCCGTTCGTCCGGCCCGGTTCACGATTTCTTCCGTCAGTTCAAAAAAGTTACTCGAATTATCTGCTTTTTTATCCCGTACGATATCGATTAATCCTCTCCATCCGCGACGAATACCGATGACTTTATAACCTTCTCTGAGTGCTCTGATGGTGACAGCACGTATTGCCGGATTCAACCCGGGGACGTCCCCTCCTCCGGTTAAAATACCAATAATTCCTTTGGGTTTCTGGCTCATAATGCAATAATTTTAATGTTAGTAAAACTATCGAAATTTCATAAAATATATTCGGATTTACAAAAAAAATGTTGGATAAGTGACTATATTTGTGAGATTTTTTTGGAGCTGCATCGGAAAGTGAGTGAAAATAAGTGATTTAATAGATTATGTATTAGTATATGGGGGTTCGGTTATGGACAATTTTATTATGTTTTGGAAGAGTTTGGGTGGCAATGCTTATCTACTGGCCGTATTCTTGTTCGTTTTTATTTTCCATATCGTAAATCTGATTTATAAAAGCATCGTCATTTGCCGCAAAGATAATTATCCGGATAGAAAAACGACCGAAGGAGTATCGGTGATTATTACCGCCAACAACCGAGCGGAAGAACTGCAACAAAATCTGCCTTATTTTTTGAATCAGGATTATCCGACCTTTGAAGTCATAGTGGTCGACGAATGTTCGGAAGACCATACCCAGGATGTTTTAGCCGGAATGCAAGTGAAATATCCCCGACTGAAAACGACCCGTATTTTTCCGGATACCAAATTCCGGAATACTAAAAAACTGGCTATCAACATCGGAATATTGGCTGCTAGTAACGATATACTCTTATTTTCCGAAACCGACTGTCGTCCGCTTTCCAATCAGTGGATTCGTAAGATGCGGAATGCTTTTGATGAGGAAACGGGAGTGGTCCTGGCTTATGCTAATTATGCCGAAAGTGAAAGGAAAGTTTCGTTTCCCCGATTTTTCCGGTTTTTACGCTATCTGAAAATGATACTGTTGGTGAAAAAAGGTTGTTACGTTCTGGGAGACGGGCGCAATATGGGATACCGGAAAAAACTCTATCTCGCCGAGAAAGGTTTTTCCAAGAATTCCCAGAGTTATATCGGATATGATAACGAGATGGTTCAGGCCCTTTCGGCAAGAGGGAAGGTCCGGGTCGTGAAAGAGGAACAAGCCGCTATCGAAATCAAAGATCCTGTTGCGAAAACCTGGAAAGAGGATTGTTTGTACTATTATGTGAACAAAAGGAGATGGAATTCGACCGCTTTGCTCAAGGCCAATACGGATACGTTCGTAATATTTATTTTCTATATTTTAGGAATATTTCTTATTTTTAACAGTATTATACAATATTATATAATTCTGTGTATAATATTAGTATTTTTAATAGATTTTATAACAATAAATCTTTATCTGAGGCATCGGAGGCAAAGGAAATTATTCTTAACTTCGTTGATTGTTAGTTCTATCGGTTTTTTATGCAGATGGTACTATCATGTATACTCAATTTTTATGTCAAAGAAATGGAGATAACGAATAATTTATCGGAGAAGGCTTTATACGACTATAAAATAGTTAAAAACGCGATAGCAGGGGATGAGAAGGCGTATGCCGAACTCTTTAAGAGGTATAAGGATTCGGTTTATTTTATGATTCTCAAGATGGTGAATAATCGCACGGATGCGGAAGATTTGATGTTTGAAGCTTTTGAAAAAGCATTTTCCAGTTTAAGTTACTATTCTCCTCAGTTTGCTTTCAGCACCTGGTTATTTAAAATTGCCTCCAACAATACCATCGATTTTATCCGGAAACGGAAAGCTCAGACTGTTTCTTTAGATAAAGACGATATCAACCCCGATGACCGGGGGTATATCAATAGTATTCCGGCGGATGTGAGAACTCCCGACGAAGAGGCGATCCGGTCTCAGCGTGCCGATTTTATGCGGGAAAAAGTTTCTATGTTAAAGGGACGTTACCGCCGGTTGATCGAATTACGCTATTTTGATGAATTTTCCTACGAAGAAATTGCCGACGAACTGGCGATACCTCTGGGTACGGTAAAAGCTCAGTTGTTCCGGGCGCGCGAGTTACTGCTGAATATTCTGCAACATACAGAGATAGCTAAAGATAATGAAAAGAATTAAAGTTGTATTTTTTTGTCTGGTATTTTTTACGTGGAGTGTGCAGGCGCAAAAAGTCGTGGAGGAAGGTGTCCGTTTTTCGGGAGTGGTTATCAATGTGGAGACGACTTTGCCCATTCCTACTGTAAATTGTTGGAAAAAAGGAGGAGAAGTGACTACCTCCGATCAGTTAGGCCGCTTTGCGATCAATACCGGGGTAGGAGATACCATCCATTTCACACATGTCGGTTTCGAGCCCTATGAGGTTGTTGTTCCCGATACCTTAACTACCGGAGAGTATATTCTGGCTGTATTTATGACTTCTGATACCGTTCGCTTACCCGAAGTCGTGGTGGTGAAAAGGTTCCGGGCTCAAGCCCGGGAATATCAGATGAATGCCAAAAACAATATGGCCGGGGTGGTGCAGGATGCTTTTACTCCGACGCTCGATATGACGCCGGAACAGAATCAAAAGCGGATCCTCAGCGAATTCGCTGCCAGCACTAATAAGGGACATGTGGACGTTAAACTGGGAGTTGGCCTGGAAAGCTGGAGAGCTTATCAAAGCCTGAAACGTTCGAAACGGATGCGGGAAAAACCGGAACTTCTTCACCGGGAAGAGATAGATTTGATTAAAATGATTTATTCGGCCGACCGGAAATTAAGGGAAAAGAAGTAATTGTTAAATTAGATTTATTATCTAGAAAAAAAAGAAAAAATTGCCGATTAAAGGAAGATAAGTATATCTTTGTCGAGCAATTGGGTAACTATTGCAGTGCGATTATTATAAACCAAGTTTTCCTAATTATGAAGAATATTTCTATTGTATTGAATGTAGTATTATTGATTGCAGTCGGTGTCCTTTATTTTTTATATTTCAGCGGAGATAAGGCCAACACTGCAGAACCGCTTCCCCCGAAGGGGCATGGAGAGACAGACGGTACCCGGATCGTTTATGTAAATACGGATACGCTGCTTAATAAATATCTGCTTTCGATAGAATTGAATGAGGCTTTTCTGAAGAAACAGGAAGAGAGAAGGACGGAATTGAATATCAAAGCGAAAGAATTTGACAGGGAAGCTACCGAATTTCGGAGAAAGTTGGAAAACAATGGTTTTGTTTCCAGGGAAAGGGCGGAGGCGGCACAGCAGGAGATTTTGGAAAAAAACCAGAAATTGAACATGCTGCAACAGGAAATGACCGAAAAAACAATTAAGGAGCAGGGGGAATTGAACAAGAGGTTGTTCGATACCATCACCTCTTTTTTGAGTGAGTACAATAAGGAGAAAGGTTATAGTATCATTCTGAGTACTGTATTGGGTGGAAATGTGTTGTATTCCGAGGACGGGTACGATATTACCAATGATATCGTCAAGCGTTTGAATGAGCGTTATACGAAAAAAAATAAGGCTGAGTAATCAGCCTTTTTTTATGCTTTCTTCCATGAGTCCGAATGTATTCGAACGGTACTTTTCCCGGAATTCTTCTCCTGTTGTAACGGATTTTCCGGCAAATCTGAAGGTAATTGCCGTTATTCCCGTTTTTGACGATGAAGATATTTTCGATGCTTTGCATTCTCTCTGCCGATGTAAACTTTCCTCGTTTTCTGCCGGGGTATTGATCGTGGTGAATTATGCGGAGAATTGCAGGGAGGAGGTCAAACAGCGAAACAGAGAGCTGGCCGACCGGATAGAAGAATATTGCCGCTGTCGTAAAGATTGCGGTTTGTTTTTTCAGTTAATCCGGGCCTTTGAGGTGCCAGCCCGGCTGTCGGGAGTCGGTTGGGCGCGTAAGTTAGGCATGGATGCTGCTGCTCTTTATTTTTATAAGGAGAATCAGGCCGATGGAATTATTGCTTCTCTGGATGCCGATACCCGGGTGGAAGAAAATTATCTCCGGGCGTTGAAAGACTTTTTCACTCTCCATCCGGTTGCCGGCGTGGCCATTGCCTATGCACACCGCTTGGAAGAGGTGGGCCCCGATAACCGAAATGCAATGATCCGTTATGAATTGTATTTACGGTATTACAATCTAGCGTTACGGTTGATCGGTCATCCCTACGCTTATACCTGTTTAGGGTCGGCTTTTGCCGTTCGGGCCGTCGATTATGCAGCCCAGGGAGGGATGAATAAAAGACAGGCCGGGGAGGATTTTTATTTTCTCCAGAAGTTGATTGCCAGCGGTCGTTTCGCTCACCTGACGGAAACCCGGGTTTTCCCTTCTGCGCGTATTTCGCAAAGAACCCCGTTCGGGACAGGGCCTGCGGTGCTTCGGATTAGTCGGGAAGGCGGAAAATTCCTGACTTACCATCCGGGGGCCTTTCACTTGCTTCAATCGTTTTTCGGTCTTCTCGACACTTTGTACAGAGCCGCGGAGGAAGAAGTCCGGTGTTGTATGAACCGGCAGCCCGAACCTTTACGTCGGTTTCTGGAATCTTTCGATTTTCCGGCAATGGTTGCCGAAGTTAACGGAAATATCGCTTCACCGGCTTTATTCCGGAAAAGATTTTTTGATCGTTTCAACGCTTTTCAGGTTTTAAAATATTTGAATTTCGTCCATGAATCCTATTTTGAAAAAATGGAAATCGCAAAGGCCGTGCTCGCTTTTTTTCCCTTTTTCCGGCAAGAGGGAATAGAAAACGAATATGATATGTTGTTGCGGTTGAGAAAGATGTGTAACGAAGAAAATCGGTGGACCGGATCCGGATATTCCGGAGATTGAAAAACGGATGAAAGGAACCCCTTCTATTGTGAAAGGATTTTTTATCTTTGTGAAGTTCTTTTCCCGGAGATTTTTAGTTTGAAGATGTACGATAAAAACCAGAAATATGGATTTCAAATATGAGTTAAAGATTGCGGCAGATCCCAATGAGGTTTTTGCGGCATTGACCAATCCTTTTCAGATCGAGATCTGGACGGGTTATCCGGCAGATATGAAACCCGATGCCGGCTATCTTTTTTCGCTGTGGGAGGGGGATATCTCAGGCATAAATCTGGAAGTGGTTCCGGGGAAAAGATTGGTACAGGAGTGGTTTTTCGGCGAGCGTGAGGAGACCTCGATTGTGCGGCTGGAACTGAAAAAGGAAGGGGTACATTCTACCCGGGTCGTACTGACCCATACTCATATTCCCGACGAAGTATACGATGAAATTACCGAAGGGTGGAAAACGTATTATCTGGGATCCTTGAAAGATATGCTCGAAATGTATTGATAGTGGATGGGTCGAAATCATGCGTAAAATTAAAATAGCGGCCATCGGATTGGGAAACCGTATGAATGCTTATACGGAATATGCATTGCTGCATCCGGAAGAGATGAGTGTGGTGGCGGTAGCGGAACCGAACGTTTTGAGAAGGAGGCAATATGCCAAACGGTTTCACATTCCCGACGAATATTGTTTTGAAAGTTGGGAACAATTGCTGGCTTTGCCGGGTATAGCTGATGCCGTTTTCCTCTGTACGCCGGATCATTTACATCATGGACCGGCTCTGAAAGCCCTGGAAAAAGGGTATCATGTCCTCCTGGAAAAGCCCATAGCCCGGAGTTGGCAGGAGTGTATGGATATTGATGCGCAGGCCCGGAAAACGGGTAAAATTGTCGGAATATGCCATGTATTACGTTATCATCCCTATTTTCTCAAATTCAAGGAACTGATCGATTCCGGACGCCTGGGGAAAATGATCAGTATTCATCATGTGGAAGCGGTCGGCATAGAACGAATGACTCATGCTTTTGTAAGGGGAATCTGGCGGAAAGAAGAGACGAATCCCATGATTTTATCCAAAGCCTGCCACGATTTAGACTTGTTAGTATGGATGACGGGAAAAAAGTATGTGCGAGGTAGTTCCTACGGATCCTTGAAATGGTTCCGGCCGGAAAACGCTCCTGCCGGCAGTACGCTGCGGTGTACGGACGCCTGTGCGGTTGAAAAAAATTGTCCCTATTCGGCGGTGAATCTGTATTTTCGCCAAAAACGCTGGTTACGTCATTTCGATCTCCCCGAGGGAAAAGAGGAAGATCGGTTCATTCTCGAAGAATTGAAAACCGGTCCTTACGGGCGTTGCGTATACCGTTGCGATAATGATGTGGTCGATCATCAGGTGGTTTCTATGGAAATGGAAGATGAAATCACCGTGAATTTTGCCATGGAAGGATTTACGAAGACCGGAGGACGGCGTACGCATGTGATGTTTAGCGAGGGAGAAATATTCGGGGACGAACGGACGCTGACCGTACGGTATTTTTTGCCGGAGAAGGCCGATGAGATTTATGATTTTTCAGCGTACGGGGGAGAGTGCAATTTTCATGGAGGAGCCGATTTACATATCGTGGGCGATTTTTTGCAGGCCGTTCGCAGCGGCAAAGCGACGGAATTATCCGTTAATATACATTCCTCTCTGGAAAGTCATCGGATTGCTTTTGCGGTAGAGGCGGCCCGTTTAAAAGTCAGGGATTGATCCGGATTTCCAGATCCCCGACCGTAATCGTCTCGCCTTTGCGGATTTTGGCACGTTTCCGAAATTCCGGCATACCGTTGCGTTTTACTTTTCCTTCTTCTACCAGAGATTTCGCCATGCCTCCGTTTTCTGCAATCCGGGTTACCTTGAGTAATTTTATCAACTCTATGTATTCTGCAGTAAGATCAAATGTTATCATTTTTGAACCCTGGGTTTACTTTGTCGTATAATATCCGGCGACAAAGATAGGCAATTAAATGATTTTCTTTTCTATAACATACCGCAAAGTAAAAAGAAACGGGGGAGAATCTTCTAATTTTGCCGCCTTAAAATTGAAGTGAATAGTTATAAACGTAAATGTATTTGAATGAAAAAATTGCTGATTTTACTAGGGATGAGTGTTTGTACGCTTTCCGTGCTTGCTGAAGGATATCAGGTAAATGTGTTAAGCGCCAAACAGACCGGCATGGGACATGTAGGAGTGGCGATGAAACTGGGAGCGGAAAGTATGCATTTTAATCCTGCGGGACTTGTCTTTTTGAATAAGCACGTTGACTTATCGCTGGGCGTATCGGCTGTAGCGTCTACGGCTAAATATAAAAACGGAGCCTATACCGCTAAAACCGATAATCCGCTGAGTACTCCTTTATACGCTTATGCCGGTTACCGTATTTACGATAATCTGGCGGCGGGTATCAGCTTGACTACTCCTTACGGAAATTCATTAAAATGGCCGAAAAATTGGGCAGGTGTGAATCTGATTCAGGATATTTCCTTGAAATCTTATGTATTACAACCTACGGTATCTTATAAAATTAACGGAAAGCTGAGCATCGGTGCCGGAGTGATGTTGGCAATCGGGAATGTAAACTTATCCCGGGCTTTAATGAGTGCCAACGATTTTCAGGTCATCGGTAAGATGATCGCCGGGCTGCCCGACCAGATGATTCCGGCCGAAGAGAAAGCTTATATTACCTCCCTGATCCGGGACACGAAAGTGCCGCCTGCCGCAGCTACTCTGGATGGGAAAGCCCATGTACGGGCCGGTTTTAATATCGGGATCTTATACGATATTTCCGCAAAGGTATCGGTCGGCCTTTCCTACCGTTCGAAAATCAAAATGAAAGTCAAGGAAGGAGAAGCCCAACTGGACTATGCTAATCGGCAGATCGAGGAATTGATGGGAATTTTGGGGACTAAAATCCCCCAGCTGGCGGTGCCTAAATATGATCAGGGAACTTTTCATGCTCAGTTACCCTTGCCTTCCAATACAACTTTGGGAGTGAGTTACCGGCCGACCGACCGTTGGGAATTGGAATTGGATTTACAATATGTCGGATGGAATGCTTACGATTCCCTGAATGTTTATTTCAATGAGCCTGAATTGGGGATTTCTCCCATTAAAGCTAAGAAAGATTATAAGAATACCATAACGGCCCGGGTAGGAGCACAGTACAAAACCACAGATCGCCTGTTTCTGCGGGCCGGATTTTATTTCGATCAAAGCCCCATTCGGTCTGCCAACTATAATCCCGAAACTCCCGGCATGAACAAGCTGGGTATGTCGGCGGGGCTTTCTTTTGAACCTTATAAAAACCTGCAAATCGATTTTGCCTTTTTGTACATTCAGGGATTGGGGAGGGACGGCTCCTATACTTCGAAAAATATTGTAACCGGTCAGGATGAGACTTTTTCCGGACATTATAAATCGAATGCCATTACGGCTTCTTTGGGTTTATCTTATAAATTCTAAAAGAAAAAAGGAGGGATTTCCCGAATATCCTTCTTCAGTATCCTGGGCGGAGATATCCTCTCAGCCGTAATGGTTGAGGGGAGATTCCTCGGCAGGTACGGGATAATTGTTAATCAGGGCCCTCCTTCGTATCTATCGTTTCTCAGAACTGTGTCTAAAGAAATATACCCGGGAAGAAGAAGAAAAGTTACCTTTTTTTTCTTAAGAAGGGTTAGGAAAAAAGTAGTTTACGAATAATTTTAATGAGAATGAACTCAAAAGCAGGGAAGCGGATCGGCATGCAATTGGCGGTAACTCCTTACGGGGAGATAAAAGATATACCATATGATTTGGTTATTTTACCCTGGGGGGCGACCGAACCTCATAATTACCATTTACCTTATCTGACCGATTGTATTTTGTCGGAGGCCATTGCGCTCGACGCGGCCGCTCAGGCGGAAAAAAACAGCGGAATAAAAATAATGGTTTTACCTCCGGTAGCGATGGGATCTCAAAATCCCGGTCAAAGGAATTTGCCCTTTTGTATTCATTACCGTCAGGAGACCCAGCGGGCGGTCTTGACCGATATCGTAGCTTCCCTGTACGTACAGGGCATCCGTAAACTGGTTGTAATCAACGGGCACGGAGGGAATAGTTTTAAGGGAATGATCCGGGACCTGGCGTTTCTCTATCCGGATTTTCTCCTGGCTGTTTCCGATTGGTATACCGTGGAACGAGCGGAAGACTATTTCGAGGAAAAAGACGATCATGCAGGTGAGTTGGAAACTTCTGTCCTGATGTATTATCACCCGGAATTGGTCCGGTTGGAAAATGCCGGAAGCGGGCGGACGAAGCCTTTCGGTATTCCGGGTTTGAATGAAAAAGTAGCTTGGGTTCCGAGGGATTGGAGTAAAGTTTCGGAAGACAGCGGGATTGGAAATCCCCGGAAAGCTACGGCCGAGAAAGGAGGACGTTTTGCCCGTGCAGTCACGGCGCGTTATGCCGGTTTATTTAGGGATTTGGTACATCGTCCGCTTTATGAACAGCCGGAATAAAAAAGAAACGTTTTTTTCGGCTCTTTTTATTCCGATCGATGCAGACGCTTCCGAAACCGGTAGTCCAGCCAAAGCAGAATCCATAGAATAACACCCGGTAGCAGGACAAAAGAAAGATCGGGGAAAACGATAGATCCCGATTTACCGAATAGAGAGGGTATGAAGTCTTTTACATGGAATGAATAATAATATCTGAGCATAAAGAATACCCCGGCCATCAGGGCTAAAGAGGTAAAACTAACCACACATATATTCCGTATTTCTTTCCTTTTCTGTATTTTATATACCCGTTGCATGATACGTTTATTCAATTCGTCCGAGGGGTAAGTTTCCCGCCCTTGTCGAAAAATATGCCGCAGGGCCCGGTCTTTCACTTCTTCTTTTTTTTCCATTATAATTCCTCCATAATTAAATACAGTTTTTTACGGATCCGGTGTAATTTGACTTTTACGTTGGTCTGCGTCATTCCGGTTACCGTTGCGATTTCTTCTATCGGATGAGCCTCCATGTAATAAAGGGTGATTAAGCCCCTTTCGTCCGGAGGTAAAAGTTCGACGGCTTTTCCCAGTTTTTCTAGTTTTTCAGAATTGTCCGTGTCGTTCAGGGCTGCTTCGAGCTCATCGTCTTTGACATTGTTGATAGTTCGATCTTCTAGATACAAAAATTCCGGTCGCTTTTTCCGGGTGGCGGAGATCGCTGTCGTATAAGCAATGCGATACAGCCAGGTAGAGAACCGGCACTCTCCTTTGAAGGTCTGGAGTTGGCGAAACGTTTTGAGGAACACGTCCTGCGTAAGCTCTTCGGCATCTTCCTTTCGGCGGACGATTTTAAAAACCAATGCATAGATACGATCGCTATACCGGTCTACCAAGCGGGAAAAATAGTCGATATCTCCGTCCAGCGTTCTTTGGATATAGTATGTATCGTTCAATTCGTTCATGTCTCCCTTTGGACGCCGGTTTCCCCTTCCGGTTACACATTTTTACCTGAAAAACAGAACTCTTTTTTTTTGCTCTCCAACTTGTAACCGATGGAGTTTTGGGGCGTCAAAGGAACAAAGAAAATAAAAGGAACCTTTAAAACAAATTGATTATGGACTTTATTATTGCCCCTTTGATTACGTTTATCGTTTTTGCAAGTATTTACGGATTGTTCGAGTTATTTGTCAGACGGAGAGAAAGGCTTTCCCTTATCGAGAAGCTGGGAGATAAGTTAGATCCTTCCTATATAGAAGGAAAGCTGAATTTCAGTTTTTTGTCCGGGAAAGCTTCGTTCGGAGCCTTGAAAATAGCTTGTCTTATGATCGGTGTCGGTCTGGGTTTCCTGCTGGGTTTCATCATTTGTGTGAATTGTTTCCCGGATTATGGAAACGGGTGGTATGAAACGGAGGTGACAGGCGTCATCTACGGGGCCAGCCTTTTTATCTGCGGAGGCCTGGGATTGTTAGTCGCTTTTTTACTGGAAGTGAAATACCTCAAAAAGAACAAATAGAAAAACTGATTTTTAGTGAAGGCGGATGTATTTCCGGTGACCTTGTGCTTCCCCGCCTTAAGCGGGGAAGCACTGTTTTAGATGCGGACGGTTATCGCTCCACGAGGGCGACATTCAATCTATAAATATCCTGATTGCTGTCCATTCGCCTTCCAAACGGTCGGGAACAAAAGTTTCCTCCGGATTTTTATTGGCGTCCTTCCAGGGTGATTCCGACCAGATGAAAGGTTTTCCGTTGATTTTTGCAGTACCGTAAAGCATCCAGAAAGAAGTTTTTTCACTTTCCCTATTCGGTTTGAATTGCAGGCTATCCAATAATGCTTTTACAGCCTTGGCGGAAAAAGCTTTGGAATCCACGGCACCGTCGGGGATGGTTTTTCCATAGCCGCCGGCATTTCCATGACCGAGATCCCAACGTCCGTAAACCGAAAGGGGTTCGTTTTCTTCTACGTAGGTAATCAGGGCCTTGGCGGTTTCCATATCTTTTACTTTACCGATTTCGTTGCGGAACTGAATACGGCGTTTCGGACGATTGTCGCGTGAAAGCAGCTCGTTCGATACGGTATAATCTACCGGGAAATTGACACCGAAGATGGCTTCTTTCGATAGTAGATCCGGATTATAATCGTCCGCACTCATGTTTGTTTTTTGCTGCTTACCGCTTTCATCGGTGCGGTATTCCGTCAAGGTATAGTCGCCTCCGTGGGAGCGGAACAGGGCGAAAGTCTTATAGCTCATTTCCAGTAAAGCGGTCTCCCCGGTGTTTACGTCGATCAGCGCATAGCCGTTCAAATAGGTACCGGTATTGTCCGCCATAATGTGTTGGCAGAAATCGTCGATATCTCCGGCAAACATTTCGGCAGCGGCGGCCCGCCAGCACAGCCAGATGCCTTCCGTTTGAGGTTGGTTATAGGAATAACGGTGGGTCGTTTCGTTAAAACAGATGCCCTGCCCGTTGAAGCCGAAATCCATATTACTACCGAACTGTCCCTGGCAATAGGAATTTTGGGTGATGAAATCCTTGGTTTCACCGTTCCGGATCAGGTAGGTCAGTGTGTGCGATTGTGACAAAAAACCGCACCAACTGTTGTGGGTCCAAAAGATATCGTCCTCGGTGCGCTTGAGGAAGGCCGAACAATGATCGGGCTTATGAAGTCCGTAAGTGGTTTCCAGTGATCCGGAAATCGCGTCGAACATATCCATTTGAGCGTTGATGAAGTAAATATCCAGAAAGGTAAGAGGAGTTTCCCCGTATGCCAGAATAAAAGCTTCTTCGCCCAAAGCTTCCGGAGATAATGCTTGAAAATCTGCAGATTCCGGTGCATCTCCCTTTTGTCCCCGATAGATACCGTACATGCGCAACAGCAGTCGTTTGATATTTTCTGCAATCCGCTCGCCTTGCTTCCGGCATAACCAGGCATAGAGGTAAGTGTAATTGGTCCTCAGACAATCGGCGGCTTTTTTCAATTCGGTTTCTGTAGGTTCCCGGTTTTTAGGAAAGTGGTGAGTCGGGTCACAAAGGTAGGTATTATTCCAGGTATTGTTCCGGGAAGCCCGGATCAGTCCGGCACTTTGTAATTCTCCTTGTACTACGCCGGCCAGGTACTCGTTCGTCAGTACATCCTTTTCCGGGTCGATGGAAATAATGCTGTAATTGCGGCAATTGTTTTTCAATTCGTAAAATCCCATGCAATAGGGGTTACGGATTATTTCCTGGTATTCATAGCTATTTTTGTCTTGCATCCTGTTTTCTTTTAATTCATTTCTGTTTTTTTTCTGATTCGAAAGTCTTGCCTTGCTGAACGAAATCGTTGAGGAGGCAAAGTAATTCTCCCAGTACCAGCCCGCCGTTAAAGGCCGCTACGTAGTTCTGGGCATCCGTTACGTCATCGTTAAAGTGATTCAAACGATCGGTAATCGGGGAAAGGAAGAGGATAGGTTCTTCCCGGGTACAGATTTTTACTACACCGTGGGTGGTTTCGATCGAATTAGGAGTGCAGTGGGCCGGAGCTTTCCGGTAAAATTCCCCTAAGGCTTCGCTGTCGATGGTATCGTAAGCATTGTAATCCGTCACGTTAACGGAACTGATGGCGGAATAACCGGCATCGCCGATACATTTCAAGTGGGGAGAAGGGGCATGGGGAGGCGGTATCATTTTCGGTTTACCGCCAGGAGAAAGACGAACGGTTACGGACTCAGCCAACTGGAACAATTCGGAATTGACGTTCGAAGCGATAAAAGTCCCTACGGCAGGATGTTTCAGTTTGGTGTCCGGATCGGCGTCGGGGCTCGCTCCGTCATGGATAAAGAAATTGCCGCCGAGTACTACCGATCCGTTGTGCGATTCAAGCCAATCCGGGGCAACCGGAACATCTCCCGGCTCTGTATAGGGATAATTGGCCGTACTGACACTGATAATCAGGTCGGCTGCATCTTCGGCTATTACAGGGGGCAATACCTGGTATTTCTCCAGGGAACTGGAAGTGTTCACTCCGGTTGCCATCAGATCTTCAATGCAACGTACCATTATTTCCAGACGTTCTTTGCCTGCACCTCCGAGGGAAAACAGTGCCCGGGGTTGACTCATACGATTGTCGGCATCCCGGGGAGTATTCACGATTTCGGGAAACGGTAATTCTTCCGGACGTAGTTTCGGATGAGTAAGAGCATTCAGTACGGGTTCCGTCTCCCAGTTTTTGTTTACGATGACAAGTATTCTTTTCATAAGCATTCAATAGATAATTTGATTTTAAGAGGATGTCTTCTGCGGTTAGAGCTCCTTTCTTTGCAGAAGGAAAAAGGGGTGAAACTTCCGGTTATTTTATTAGCGTGCGTTATTCCGGTTTATCTGCCCGGGAAATCGAGCGGATGTACGGTCTAATGCATCCTCCACATTTAATTAATCCTGAGGTTGGTTCGATTAAAAAGCAGAACAAGTACAATAATAATAAATATTTTGTAAATAAAATAACAATTGAACGGTTTTATTTTAATAAATGGAAGAAAAATAGAAATATACTCTATTTTTTAATAAAAAATCCCGGAAATAGGTATGAGCGGGAATACCGGAAAAGGGGAGGAAAGCCGGTAAATTTAAAAATCGAAGCAAAGTTGAATAGGTTCTCTACGTACCGAAGGATCTACGGGATTCGATAGGCTGACTCCCAACAAACGAATACGTTTGTTTTCCAGATCTGTATCCTTAAACAGGGCCTTGGTCAAGGGCAGAATTTGCTCTTTTGTTCTGAGAATATAGCCGGGAGTAATACTTCGGGTTTTTTGAGAGAAGTCGTGGAATTTAATTTTGAGAGTTAACGTCTGGCCGTGGAAACCCGCTTTTTTTAACCTTTCAATCAGTTCTATCACCACATGGTAAATTTCAATGATGATTTCCGTAGGCTGTGTAAGGTCTTTGTCGAACGTATGTTCACATCCCACCGATTTCCGAATGTGTACTGCTTCTACGGACCGCGGGTCTATTCCGTGGGAAAAATCGTGGTATAGAGCTCCGGTTTTGCCGAAGTTACGAAGCAGAAATTCCAGTGAACATTTTTTGAGTTGAGCTCCGTTATGAATGCCTAAGGCGTGCATTTGACGGGCGGTTACTTTCCCGATGCCCCAGAATGCTTCGATGGGCAAGGCTTCAATGAATTCCGAGGCTTGGTTGGGATGAATGGTGAACAAACCGTCGGGTTTCCGGTAGTCCGAAGCAATCTTTGCCAGAAATTTATTGTAGGAAATACCGGCTGAAGCGATGAGCCCGATTTTTTCTTTAATTTCTTTTTTTATGTTTCGGGCGATTTCGGTAGCCGATACCCAGCCTTTTTTATTTTCGGTGACGTCCAGAAAGGCTTCGTCCAAGGATAGGGGTTCGACGATGTCGGTATATTGATGGAATATTTCATGGATTTCGGAGGATACGTTTTTATAGACTTCCATGCGGGAAGGAATGAAAATAAGTTGCGGACATAATTGAAGGGCTTTTTGGGAAGACATAGCCGAATGAATTCCGTATTGGCGGGCTTCATAGCTGGCGGCAGCTACGATGCCCCGCTGAGTCGGTCGTCCTACTGCGACCGGTTTGCCCCGGTATTCCGGGTGGTCCCGTTGTTCTACCGATGCATAGAAGGCGTCCATGTCGATGTGGATGATTTTACGTTGTAGCATTTCCCTTTTTGGAGCAAAGATAGATAATTCGACGGCTTTTTCCCCGTATTTTTATTTCCTTGGTTTTTCTTGACGTTTGTAGATGAAAGGGTCCTCCCGGCTTGTCTGTATATTTACCGTTCTTGTGGGGCTGGGCATTCGGGATCTTCTCTGCCCGGACTTGTTTCCGGAGAAAAGGGATAAAAAATCCCTGAAATTTTATTTTCAGGGATTTCGAAGGAGTGGTATCACCTGGAATCGAACCAGGGACACAAGGATTTTCAGTCCTTTGCTCTACCGACTGAGCTATGACACCATCGTTTTGCGAGTGCAAATGTAATGCATTCTCCGGAAAAACCAAATAAATGAATGAATAAAATAAAAAATATTTTTTCTGGAAAAATTAATACATTTTTTTATTTCTGACTATTAAATATTTACTTTATATTTGTCCTCGATAGGAGGATTCCGGACTTGCTTTTTTGAAACTAAAAAAATCTCTCTGCGTATTCTTCTGCATGTTTTACTAATTTAATTTTTTTATTGTGAATATTTTTGTTGCAAAGATGAGTTCTGCTACAACGGGCGAGGACTTGGCAGCTCTTTTCGGAGAGCATGGTACTGTTACATCTGCTAAAGTAATTACCGACAGAGAAACCGGTAATTCAAAATGTTTTGGTTTCGTTGAAATGGAAGATGAAACCGAAGGAATGAATGCTATTAATGCTCTTAATGAAACAGAGTTCCAGGGAAGAAAGATTGTGGTGAAAAAGGCCAGACCCAGAGAAGAAGGCGGAGAGAGAAGCAACCACCGGTCTTATCCGAGAGGTGGCGGTGAAAGAAGATTCAATTCTAATCATTAATTTGCAGAAATAACTGAGAGCCCGCGCAGCTCTCAGTTTTTGTATTTGGTCTTCAGATAAGCATAAAGCACTTTGTGAAGTAAAAGCGCTTCGGCCCTGTCCGCTGCGGAGGCTTCCTCTGCTATCTCCAGGTTGTTGCAGACTTGTTCCAGTTGCTCGTCTTCATCGATATAATCCGGATGGTGTTCTTCCAAATAGAGCATATCGGCCCATTGCATTTTTTGCAAACATTCCATAACCAGTTGACGGGCCTCCAGCATATGGTTTTCCCGGTATTTTGCTAAAAAAATATCGATCAGAGCGTCGGTAAAAAAATCACTGAAATAATGGAGTAAAAGGAGACGGCGTTTATAATGCTCCGGAACGGATTCTTTCTCTCCTTTCAGTACGGAGCAGATCCCCACATATGCCAGTTCAGCCGTTTCTATACTTTCTTCTTCTTCGTTGTCCAATTCCAGGATTAACGCTTTAAAAAGGCTGTCGCTGTAACCGTCTTGTAAATTTTGCCCGATGCTTTCGTGGTAATACGGCCGGCGGGAAGTCATGATTTCCCGTAAGACTTCCGTTAATTTTCTGCGATTGCCTTCCGCACCATACAGCCGGATATCTTCCAGTAATTTTTCGAGTTTATTCTTTTTTTTCATCGAATTTTTGATTTGATGTATTTTCCGGAGTTTTGAAATTCGTCCATCCCTGGGCTTTAAGAGGGAACGTATTTCCATCCCGGGTCGTCAGGATACAACCTTCGGAAGCTTTACAGGTGTGTCCGATAATATGAATCGCTTCCAGGGAGGTCAGCATATCGTATTGTTCCAGGGGAACGGTAAATAAAAGTTCGTAATCCTCTCCTCCCGATAAAGCACACACGGTGGCATTCATATTCAGTTCTTCCGCCATTTTGTAAGTTTGATAGTCGATGGGAATTTTTTCTTCGTAGAGATTACAGCCGATTCCTGAATTTTTACAGATGTGCATTATTTCGGAAGCCAGGCCGTCGGAAATATCGATCATGGCCGTCGGCCGGATGTTTTTTTCTTTGAGCAGTTTCACCACATCCACCCTCGCTTCGGGTTTCAATTGTCTTTCGAGAATGTATTCATACCCGGAAAAATCCGGTTGTGCTGCATCCTGCTGACCGGCGAAGACGGTTTTTTCCCGTTCCAGTAACTGTAAGCCCATATAAGCGGCTCCCAAATCTCCGCTGACGCAAATCAATTGATTTTCCCCGGCTGTATTCCGATAGACGATATCCTGTTCTTCGGCTTCGCCTAAAATCGTGAGGCTAATACACATACCCGTGAGAGAAGAGGTGGTGTCTCCTCCGATCAGGTCCAGGCCGTAACGCTGGCAGGCGAGGTAAATCCCTTCATAAAGTTCATCTACTCCTTCCACGGAAAAATGGTTGGAAAGGGCTAGAGAAACGGTGATTTGTTTCGGAGTTCCGTTCATGGCGCATATATCACTCACATTGCTGGCGACGGCTTTATACCCCAGATGCTTCAAAGGTGTATAAGTCAGGTCGAAATGAATACCCTGAACAAGCATGTCGGTACTGACCAGTATTTTTTTTCCTCCGTAGTCCAGTACCGCGGCATCGTCTCCTACTCCTTTCAGGGTAGAACTGTTTTGGAGCTGAATATCTTTGGTCAGGTGATCGATCAGTCCGAATTCTCCCAGGGCGGATAATTCGGTATATTGGGTTTTATTTTTCATGGTTTTATTTTTCGTTTTTACAAAGGTAATACATAATCTTTTTATTCCTTGTTTGTCCGGATTTTTTCCCGTCCCGATCTTCCGATTTTGAGTTTTCCCTTCTTCCTTTTGTCGGTAAGTGCCCCTGGGAAGCAGAGAAAAAGAAAGGCGGCGAGGGCTGATTGTTTTTGCCGATTAGCGGATAAGCAGAATCTAACGCATTAAGGTTGGGGCCTCAATAATTTTTTGTATTTTTGCATGGATTAGCAGGAACTATCAATGAATGAATATATGGCTAAAGAACAGAACGATATATTACAGGAAGTAACCGGCAACGACTATAAATACGGCTTTGTGACTCAGGTGGAAACCGATATGATCGGTAAAGGGTTGAATGAAGAGGTGATCCGTACGATTTCCGCCAAAAAGGAGGAACCGGCATGGTTGTTGGAATTTCGCCTGAAAGCCTACCGGAAATGGCGTACGATGAGTATGCCTCGCTGGGCTTACCTCAAAATCCCGGAAATCGATTATCAGGATATCATCTATTATGCCGCTCCCAAACAGGAAGCGAAGAAAAACTGGGAAGATGTAGACCCCGAACTGAAAGCGACTTTTGATAAGTTGGGAATTCCTTTGAGCGAACAGAAAACGTTGGCCGGGGTAGCTGTGGATGCTGTTATGGACAGTATATCCGTGAAAACTACTTTTAAAGAGGCCCTGGCGGAAAGAGGCATTATTTTTTGCTCTTTTTCAGAAGCGGTGAAAGACCATCCCGATTTGATAAAGAAATACTTGGGCACGGTTGTCACCTACGGCGATAATTATTTTGCGGCTTTAAATTCGGCCGTATTCAGTGACGGTTCTTTTGTATACATTCCTAAAGGAGTGCGTTGTCCGATGGAGCTTTCTACGTATTTCCGGATTAATGCCGCCAAAACCGGACAGTTCGAACGGACCTTAATCGTTGCGGAAGAGGACACATATGTCAGCTACCTGGAAGGGTGTACGGCTCCTCAGCGGGATGAAAACCAGCTTCATGCGGCCATCGTGGAAATTATCGTGGAGAAAAATGCGGAAGTAAAATACAGTACCGTACAAAACTGGTATCCGGGAGATAAAGAAGGGAGAGGAGGCATTTATAATTTCGTAACCAAACGAGGCCTTTGCCGGGGGGAAAACGCTAAATTGATATGGGCTCAGGTAGAAACCGGTTCAGCGATTACCTGGAAATATCCCAGTACGATTTTGAAGGGTGAGGGTTCGGTCAGCGAGTTTTATTCGGTTGCCGTGACAAACAATTATCAGCAAGCGGATACGGGAACCAAGATGATACATATCGGTAATAATACCCGCAGCCGTATTGTTTCCAAGGGAATTTCTGCCGGATATAGCAGTAATGCTTACCGGGGGAAAGTAAAAGTCGTCAAAAGCTGTCAGAATGCCCGGAATTATTCCCAGTGTGACTCTTTATTGCTGGGTGATAAATGCGGGGCTCATACTTTCCCTTATCTCGAGATCGAAAATTCTACGGCACAGGTGGAACATGAAGCGACAACTTCCAAAATCGGAGAAGATCAATTGTTTTATTGCAATCAGCGTGGCATTTCTACGGAGGATGCGGTGGGATTAATCATTAAGGGGTATGCCGGAGACGTCATCAATAAAATGCCGATGGAGTTTGCGGTGGAAGCTCAGAAGCTGCTGCAAATCAGTCTGGAAGGTAGTGTCGGATAGGAAAGGAACGGAAATCAACAGTTAAAATGTAAATAGGAAATATCATGTTAAGGATAAAAGATCTGCATGCCGTGGTAGACGGTAAAGAAATATTGAAAGGCATTGATTTGGAGGTGAAAGCCGGAGAAGTGCATGCCATTATGGGGCCGAACGGAGCGGGGAAAAGCACTTTGTCGGCCGTATTGACGGGAAGAGAGAGATTTGAGGTAACCCAGGGGAAAGTCGAATTTAACGGTAAGAATTTGCTTGAAATGCCGGCGGAAGACCGTGCCCGGGAAGGTATCTTCCTGAGTTTTCAGTATCCGGTGGAAATCCCGGGAGTGAGCACGGTGAATTTTCTGAAAACGGCTGTAAACGAACACCGGAAGTACAAAGGTTTACCTCCTTATCCTGCCGGAGAATTCTTGAAAATGATCCGGGAAAAAATGGAATTGGTCGGAATAGACAGTAAGTTGCTGAATCGTTCCCTGAATGAAGGTTTTTCCGGAGGAGAGAAGAAAAGAAACGAAATATTTCAGATGGCGGTACTGGAACCTCGCCTGGCCATTCTGGATGAAACAGACTCCGGTCTGGATATAGACGCTTTACGCACCGTAGCCCAGGGCGTCAATAAATTGAAAAAGCCGGACAATGCCACTATCGTCATTACGCATTATCAACGTCTGCTGGATTATATCGTTCCGGATGTAGTCCACGTATTGTATGACGGTCGGATTGTGAAAACAGCAGGAAAAGAATTGGTGGCCGAGCTGGAAAAACACGGCTACGACTGGATCAAAGATGAAGTAGATGCCAAAAGCTAAGGAAAAAGAGCAGTTTGGAGAATACGGCCGGCAAAACCGGACCTGTAAATCAGACAAAAAATGGATGAATTAAAGAAGATAAATAACGATTTTGCGACATTATTCCGGGAAGGACGGCATTTGTTGGATAACGGGTGCGGAAAGACCGTCAATGTAGCCCGGGAGGATGCCTTCCGGAAATTCGAAGCTTTGGGCGGAATTCCCTATGCTACCGAAGACTATCTGTATACGAATTTATTGCCTGTATTTAACCGGGATTATAAGGTCGTATTGAAATATATCCCCCAGGAAGTCGATTTGAATGAGGCTTTCCGTTGTGCGGTTACCGATCTGGTGACTCATCCGGTGCTGACGATCAACGGTTGGTATTTCGACGGAAACATGAAATCCGAATTACCTGAAGAAGTAGTAATATGCGGATTCCGGGAAGCCAGTCTGAAATACCCCGATTTGTTTTTGAAGCATTATAATCGTTATACCGCCGCTGCTCAAAGTGACGGTCTGCCTGCTTTGAATACGGCTTTTGCCCAGGATGGACTTTTTGTATATGTGCCGGACGGGGTGGTGATGGAACGACCCTTACAATTGGTGAACTTATTGAGGGCCAAAGCGGATTTGATGGGCTTTCAACGGAATCTGATTATTTTGGGAAAAGAGGCCAAGGCGACTTTTCTGGTGTGTGACCATACCCTTTCAGAACAAAATTTTTTGATGAATCATGTGACGGAAATCGTATTGGGGGAAAGGGCTTATGCAGACTATTATCAGGTGCAAAACCAGCATTTGGGAGCTTCCCAGATCAATACCCTTTTTGTTTCCCAACAGAAAAATTCGGTTTTCGACAGTAATCTCGTGACTTTATACGGAGGACTGATACGAAACAATCTGTATATAGCTCTGAACGAAAAAGAGGCGGAGTGTAATTTGTACGGAATGTATATTCTGGATAAAAATCAACATGTGGATAATTTTTCTTATATAGACCATATTGCGCCTCATTGCCGGAGTAATGAACATTTTAAAGGTATTCTGGACGATAAGTCCGTGGCTAATTTTTCCGGTTGCATCCGGGTAGAACGGGATGCTCAAAAAACCGAGGCTTATCAGGCCAACAATAATCTTTTACTGACGGATACGGCCCGTATCAATGCTAAACCTCAGCTAATTATCGATGCGGATGATGTCAAATGCAGTCATGGGGCTACCGTAGGACAGATTGATGAAGAGGCTTTGTTCTATCTGAGGACGCGTGGAATCGGTGCGGGAGAGGCACGTATGATGATGATGTTCGGTTTCGCTCACGATATTATTCGCCGGGTTAAGCTGGAACCTTTGCGGGCGGAAATCGATCATTTGGTAGAAAAACGGTTGAGAGGAGAATATTCGAAATGTCATAATTGCGTGATGCAATGTAAAAAATAAAAGACCTGTAGAGGCTATTACTTATGTTTGATGTAAATAAAATTCGTCAGGATTTTCCGGTATTGCAGGAAAAGGTATACGGTAAGCCCCTTATTTATTTGGATAACGGAGCTACCAGTCAGCGTCCCCGTCAGGTGATCGAGAAAATGACGGAGTATTCCCTGAAGTATAATGCCAATGTACACCGGGGAGTACATTACTTGAGTAATGTGTGTACCGACGCCCATGAGGATGCGCGAATCCGGGTCCGGAATTTTATCGGAGCTGCTTCAGAAAAAGAGATTATTTTTACCCGGGGTACGACGGAAAGTATCAATTTGGTCGCTTTTACATTCGGAGAAGTTTTTATCCGGGAGGGAGACGAAATCCTGATTACGGAAATGGAACATCATGCCAATATCGTCCCCTGGCAAATGCTTTGTGAGCGGAAAGGGGCTGTGTTGAAAGTGGTTCCTTTCGACGAGAAGGGCGAACTGGATATGGAAGCTTTTGACCGTTTGCTTACTTCCCGGGTGAAGCTGGTAGGAGTGGCTTATGTTTCCAATGTGTTGGGAACTATAAATCCGGTGAAAGCGATCATCGACCGGGCGCATAAGGCCGGAGCGAAAGTTCTGGTCGACGGAGCACAGGCCGTTCAGCATTTGCCGGTCGACGTTTCCGCATTGGATTGCGACTTTTTTGCCTTTTCTGCCCACAAAATTTACGGTCCTACGGGAGTAGGCGTATTGTACGGAAAAGAAGAGTTACTGAATCAAATGCCTCCCTGGCAAGGAGGAGGAGAAATGATCCGGGAAGTGCGATTCGAGAAAACGACCTATAATGATTTACCTTTTAAATTTGAAGCCGGGACTCCTGATTTTATAGGGATTATCGGCTTGGGTGAAGCCTTGAAATATGTAGAGTCGGTCGGAATGCAAAATATGGGGGGATACGAACAGGGACTGCTCCGGTATGCGTTGGAACGAATGCGGCGGATCCCGGGGATGAGACTCTTCGGAGAGGCGGAATGCAAATCTTCCGTGCTTTCTTTTTCTGTAGGAGACATTCATCATTCGGATGTGGGGGTTTTGCTGGATAAAATGGGGATAGCCGTCCGGACCGGCCAGTTGTGTGCCGAACCGGTGATGCAGCATTACGGAGTGAGCGGGATGGTTCGGGCTTCCCTGGCTATGTATAATACCGAAAAAGAAATCGATCTGTTTTGCGAAGGGGTAAAAAAAGTCGGTAAAATGTTCGGAATGTTGTGAAAAAAGGCTGGCACTTATCTTCCGGCCCCGTCCTGCTATTGCTTTCCGGCCGGATGGCCCGCTTTCGCCGGGAGGGATAAAAACTGAAAAAGAAGAACAGGAAAAAGAGACCCAAAGAGGTGGAATGCTGCCTGGTTGGTGTACATGTAAAAAATAGAATTCCGAATTTAATCGCTTATGAAATCAATCGAAGAAATCGAACAGGAAATTATTGAAGAGTTTACGGTTTACGAAGACTGGATGGATAAATACGCCTATCTGATCGAAATCGGATCGGGCATGCCGTCTATGGATGAAAAACGGAAAACCGATGATAATCTGATCAAAGGTTGCCAATCCCGGGTGTGGTTTTATGCGGAAATGAAGGAGGGGCTTCTTTATTTTTCTGCGGATAGCGACGCTATCATTACCAAAGGCATTGCCGGGTTGCTGGTCCGGGTGTTTTCCGGTCAGAAACCCGAGGATATTGCGAAAGCCGATTTGCGTTTTATAGAGGAAATCGGGTTAACACGCCATTTATCGCCTACCCGCTCCAACGGTTTGTTATCCATGGTCAAACAGATCAAGTATTATGCATTGGCTTATTCGTCCTCGGGAAAATAAAGTAGGAATTTTTCATTTTAAAAGATATGAGCGTTAGTTTGTTGCGAGATTTGATCATTGAAAAGTTATGTACCGTCTATGACCCGGAAATACCCGTAAATATCTGGGAATTGGGACTGATTTACGACATTGAATTTCCGAAAAAATCGGAAGTGATTATTCATATGACCTTGACCGCTCCCGGCTGTCCCATCGCGGACGAAATTATACAGCAGGTTCACGATGTAGTTATGGAAGTAGAAGGGGTAGAAAGCGTTACCGTAGATTTGGTGTTCGAACCGGCCTGGAGTCCCGACCGGATGAGTGAGACTGCCCGCTTGGAATTGGGATTTGATATTTAGGGGAAAAATGAAATGAAGAATTATCCGGATCTGATTTCCGGTAAAACCTCAGGAAAAAAGCTTTCATTCCGGATGTTGGAGAAGAGAGCCAGGGCCCTGGGGTTCGATGCCTTTGGCGTAGCAAAAGCCGAAAAGCTTTCGGCAGAGGTGGCCCGTTTGCGTACTTGGTTGAATAAAGGCTATCAGGCCGGTATGGGGTATCTCGAACGCAATCTCGACAAACGGGAAGATATTACTTTATTAGTAGACGGTGCCCGTTCGGTTATCGTCACGCTTACGAATTATTACACGGACCGTAAACCCGCAGTCGGGAGTCCGGTCATTGCCCGTTATGCTTACGGAAAAGATTATCACCGGGTTGTCAAAGAACGCTTGAAGCGATTAATGGACGATTTCCCGGGACGCTGTTTTGTAGATTCGGCCCCGGTATTGGAACATGAATGGGCCCGAAGGGCCGGGCTGGGCTGGATAGGCCGGAATACGCTCCTGATTCACCGGAAGCTGGGATCATTTTGTTTTATCGGTATTATCGTCACACCGGAAGAAATGGATGTATATAGTTCTCCGGTAACGGCCGGTTTTTGCGGGCAATGTACCCGCTGTGTCGATGCATGCCCTACCGGTGCTCTCACGGCTTATGAGGTGAATGCCGGCAAATGCATCTCTTATCATACGATAGAAAATAAGGGGGAATATCCGGAAGCATTGAAACGCTTGGGAGGAAACCGTATATTCGGCTGTGATGCTTGTCAGGACGTATGTCCGTGGAATAGAAAGGCTATTCCCCACCGGGTAGCGGATTTTGAACCTTCTCCGGAAGTTTTACGGTGGACGGAGGCGGATTGGAAAAAAGCGGATGACCGAACATTTGAGCGGCTTTTTAAAGATACCCCTTTGGAGCGTGCCGGGAGAGAAAAAATAATTAAAAATTTAGGGTAGACCTTTACAACTTTCCGGGATCATTTTTGTATATCTAGATTTTTTAACATAGATTTGCAAGTCCATGAGGGTGCTAAAAATTTTCTTTTACCTAACGGAAAATAAAAATGAAGCGTTTTGTATTGTCGGTGCTGGCCTTACTATTTTGCTTGGGAAGCGTATGGGGGCAGGATGGTAATAATCTAACCTATTATTTGGCGAATTTTCCGCAGAGGATACGGTTAAACCCTGCTTATCAGCCGGAATACCGGGCTTGGGTAGGTCTGCCGGTCCTAAGCGGGGTATCGTTGAATTATATGAATTCTTCTTTCGGCCTGAACGATCTTTTGCAAAAAGGAGGGAAAGATTCTTTGTACGTGGATATCGATCGTATGTACAAGTCGTTGAGAAAGCGGAATATCATCAGCTTTAATAATGAAAACTCCGTTTTAACCGTAGGTTTCCGGGTTAATTCCTGGTATGCAACTTTGGATGTTACTCAGAAAAATGATTTTGTTTTCCGGACGAATAAAGATATTTTTACTTTTTTGAAAAACGGAAATGCGGGATATATCGGGAAAACCACCGATTTGGGGAAGCTGGGACTGAGAGCTAGTGTCTATGATGAGTTTGCGATCGGATTGTCGAAACAGGTAAATTCGCGTTTGACGGTGGGGGTGAGGGTGAAATACTTGCTCGGTATAGCCAATGTACATATGCGGAATTCAAAGATTACGGTACATACGCAGGCAGATGGAAATACGCTTGAATTGCATTCGAAACAGGATATCCGGCTTTCAGCTCCTGTAACTATGACCGAAAATCCGGTTTCCCAGGGAGAATACATCGATTGGGATAATTTCGATTTCGACCTGGACGATTTTAAAACCTCGATGGTACTCAACACCAAAAATCCCGGTTTTGCTATGGATTTAGGAGCGGAATACCAGTTAAACGAGAGGTTGAAATTATATGCCAGCTTGACCGATTTGGGATTTATTCATTGGGGAGCCAAAAATTACCGCTTCACTCAGAACACCCGTTTTGAATGGAAAGGAGCGGATATTTCGGATATACATCAGAATATAGACGATGCTTTCGACGATATGATAGATAGTCTGAAGGATAATTTCCGGTTAGTACGGGGGGAATCTTCCTATACCACCATGTTGCATACCCGCTTTTATACCGGAGCGGAATACGAAGTTTCCCGCATGCTTTCGGTAGGCGGTTTGTTACAGTTGAGTATGATGGAAAAAGTATTCTATCCGTCTTTAACGGCTTCTGCCAATGCCCGTTTACTGAGGAATGTGAGTGCTTCGCTCTCCTATACGATAATGCCCGGTAATTATGTCAATCTGGGTGCCGGAGTTACGGCAAAACTCGGTCCTTTTCAGTTGTATGTGGCCACCGATAACCTATTGGCCGCCAATTATACGGCTACCCAATCCGCCGGTGCGCGGTTCGGTATAAATATGCTGTTCGGTTACCGGCCTAAACATCGGGAAAATTACTCCAGGAGAATCGTTGCCCCGGCAAAAATCTCCCGGATAACGGTACAGACGATTACGAACGAGAATTTCGAGCCGGATTCATGCGAGATCTATGAACAGGCGGAGTATCTCGTGCAGGGAGAAAATATTCGGCCTGCCTATTATGTCGTGTTGGGAAGTTTTGAAAAACAGCGTAAAGCCTTACGCTTGAAAAAGAAATTGGAAAAATCCGGAATGGAGGATCTGCAAATCGTATTGAACGAAAGGGGTGATTACCGGGTATGCACCGGTAATTATGACGAACCGGATGACGCTCGGAAAAAGGTTCGGGAAATCAGAAGGAATTACCCTTCTTTGGTAAATCCCTGGGTGTTGAAAGCCAAATAAATTCCCGCTCTGTCCGGCCTCTTCCGGCGGAGAGAGGAAGCCGGGAGAAACTCTCCGGCTTTAAGATTTCTTTTGGATATATCTGTAAAAATCCCTATAAATGAGGATTTTATTTGTCCGGTGAAAATATTATTTTTGCCGGACTAATATGAATAGCAGCAATGGAAAATCATTTTTTAAAACTCTCCGATATTCCGACGGGCAATGAGTGTGTGATTGTTAAAGTGCACGGGCACGGAAGTTTTCGGAACCGGATTGTGGAGATGGGGTTTGTGAAAGGAGAAAAAGTTACGGTCGTTAAGAATGCTCCTTTGCGCGATCCCATCGAGTATAAACTGATGGATAGTCATATATCGCTGAGACGGAGCGAAGCGGATCTGATCGAAGTAATGAACATTCCGGGGAATGGGGGAGAAACCCGGCAGAATTCAGATTATAACGGAACCTTTCCGGATGAAAAGGTAGAAAAAGTGATCCGGGAAAAAACCAATACGATCGAAATCGCTTTGGTGGGCAATCCCAATTGCGGAAAAACCTCTTTTTTTAACCGGGCTACCGGATTAAGAGAACATGTCGGTAATTACAGCGGAGTGACGGTAGATGCGAAAGAAGCCGTTTTCCGTCACCGGGGATATACGATCAACCTGATTGATTTGCCGGGAACTTATTCCATTACCGAATATACTCCCGAAGAAATTTATGTACGTACGTATATAACCGACCATCATCCGGACATTGTATTGAATATTGTCGATGCGTCCAATTTGGAACGCAACCTGTTCCTGACTACTCAGCTGATCGATATGAATATCCGGGTGGTGATGGCCTTGAATATGTACGATGAACTCGGAAAAGAAGGGGCTACTCTGGATTACGGCTATCTGGGCCAGTTGTTGGGATTTCCTATCGTTCCGACGACCGCTTCCACGGGAGTCGGTATAGATCAGGTGTTGGATAAAATTATTGAAGTGTTCGAAGATAAGAATGAGGTATCCCGTCATATTCATATTAATTACGGTCCGGAAATAGAAGAAGCGATTGATAAGGTGAAGGAGACTATCGTGCCGAACAAAGAGATTACGGATCGTTTTGCCCCCCGTTATCTGGCGATCAAGATGATCGAAGACGATACCATTACCCGAAAATTACTTTCCCGGGCTCCGAATGCCGAAGAAATCGGGGAAGTAGCCCGGAAATGTATCGATAAATTGGAAAAGGAATATAAGGAGGATACCCGTACGATTATTACCGATGCCAAATACGGGTTTATCCGTGGGGCTTTGAAAGAAACTTTTACCGTGGGAGATAAGGATAAACGGCAATTGACCAATGCCATCGACACCGTACTTACCCATCATTGGCTGGGATTCCCCGTATTGCTGTTGTTTATGTGGGTTATGTTCCAGGCGACTTTTTCCCTGGGAAGCTACCCCATGGAGTGGATTCAGGCAGGAGTAGATGCTTTAGGAGGCTGGGTCGGCAGCGTGATGCCGGAGGGCCCGCTGACGGATTTGATTGTCGACGGGGTGATTGCCGGGGTAGGGGGAGTAATCGTCTTTTTACCGAATATTCTGATTCTGTTTTTCTTTATCTCGCTTATGGAAGACACCGGTTATATGTCCCGGGCTGCCTTTATTATGGATAAGCTGATGCATAAAATCGGACTTCACGGTAAATCGTTCATTCCTTTGTTGATCGGTTTCGGGTGTAATGTTCCGGCTATTATGGCTACGCGTACACTGGAAAGCCGCCGGGAAAGACTCTTGACGATGCTGATTACGCCTTTTATGTCCTGCAGCGCCCGTTTGCCGGTCTATATTCTGATGGTTTCGGCTTTTTTCCCGGTAAATCAGGGATTGGTGTTGTTGTCTATTTATCTGTTCGGTATCCTACTGGCCATTTTAACGGCTTTGGTGTTGAAAAAGACTTTGTTTCAGAAGGTGTCCGATCCGTTTGTGATGGAGTTGCCGCCATACCGCATGCCTACTTTGCGGAATACGGTTATTCACATGTGGGATAAGGCGGGACAATATCTGAAAAAAATGGGAACGATTATTCTGTTTGCTTCCATTTTGATATGGGCATTAGGATATTATCCCCGGCATCCGGAATATCAGAAACAAAGTCCTGAACAAATGGAAAATTCCTATATCGGGGAAATCGGAAAGGCTATCGAGCCTGTGATTGCCCCTTTAGGTTTCGATTGGAAGATGGGTGTCAGCATCGTTACCGGCCTAGCCGCTAAGGAGATTGTGGTAAGTTCCATGGGGATTCTTTATCATGGTGGAAATCAAGCCCAAGATAATACCCAGTCCCTGATTGCCAATTTACAGCAACAAAAAAATGCGGCAGGAGAAAAATTTTTCACTCCTCTCATTGCCTACGGTTTTATGTTGTTTATTTTGATTTATTTCCCCTGTATGGCTGTCATTGCCGCTATTCGCAAAGAAGCCGGGTGGAAATGGGCGGTTTTTACCATATTTTATACGACAGGTTTGGCCTGGATGGTCTCTTTTTGCGTATATCAGGTCGGAAGCCTTTTGTAGGCAGAAAAATTTAAATTCAGCGAATGCAGGAGATTCTCGTATATATCATTATAGCTATAGCCGTTTTTCGGTTGATCCGTTATCTGAGTAAACGAAATAGTAAAAAAGGGGCTTGTTGTGACCATTGCGGAGATTGTCCGCTCAAGAAAAAGTGCAAGGGCGAAGAATGCAGGAGGGAGAAGCTTTTTTAAAAGGGAAGCTTTAACGTAATTTCGTCGGCCTCTTTTTTACGTTTCAGTTTTTCTTTCTCTCCCCGCCGGAACACATAGACCAAGCCGTATTCTTCACATTGTTTTCTCCTTTCTTCTTCATCGGCTAAGGAGGAGTAATACATTTCTACTTCATTCCAGATGTTGAGAATCAATGCGTCCGCTTCATCCCTGTATTGGGCGACTTCGGCGCTGAATCGGGAAGAATTGGCTTGGAGGCGTTTTTGAAAATCGTATCCTTGTTTGAAATTTTCATAATTCACCCTTACTAAAGCGATAGCCGGGCTGTAAATGGGATTTCCTCCCCGGTTGTTGATCCTTTCCTGTTCACCCGAGATGATTTTTTCTCCCCATACCAGAAGTTCCTGCTCGGTGAGTAAAGAGGGTACTTTTGAATCGTTTTCCTTCAAGCCGTAATACAAACGGGCTTTCGGCTTTAATTCTCCCCGTATGATAGTGAAATTGAGCACTTGTATGAAGTGAGATACATAGAGGCGCGCCTTCCGGGTAAGTTCTGTAAACTTTTGACTGTTTTCAATTTGTTTTTCCCGGGCTGCCCGCGAATTAGTGATAGCAATCTCGAATTTAGGTAAAAAAATATCGATTTTCTGTTTTAAAGGAAAAGGATAGGCGATGGTATTGATGTCGTTCAAGTTCTCCCCTTTTTTCAAAGCTGCTTTTAATGCCCTGATTCTTGCGGCATCGGTATTGGGTAATCTTCTGTAAGGCATAAGCTTGTGTGTTTATAATCGTCCTCCGGATGATGTTGCGAAGGTATTAAAAAAAATAATACAATTCAATATTCGTAAAGAACATTTTTAAGAAAGGGAATTAAGGTTGGATGTGCTTATAATTATTGTAGGTTTCCAGGATACGTTCCACATATTCGTAAGTCTGTTTCCCGTTACAATAACCGTTTCGGGAAAGTGAATCCCGGTAATACAGCGGATTTGATTTATTTTGGATGAAAAAATCGACATTGTCTTTCCACTGGTAAGGGTCTTTGTGGTATTTGCGGGCCAGTCTCATCGCATCCATTACATGTCCCGCTCCCGCATTATAAGATGCCAGCGTAAATTTTGTTTTTTCCTCGGGGGAAAGAGGATATTTGCTGAATATATCATCCAGGTATTTCAGATAGCGTACACCTGTATAAATATTGCTATCCGGCGTGAAATAATCGAATACGTTAAACATATTGGCCGTTTCCGGAATGACTTGCATCAGACCGTAAGCCCCTACGTGGGATTCTGCTTCCGGATCGAATTTGGATTCATTGTAAACCAAGGCGGCAAGGAGGCGCCAATCCCAGTTCAAAACCTGACTTTCTTTTTTCAGCAATGCGTCAAAAGGAGAAATGTCTCCTTTTTTCAGTAAGGCGTATTTCGATTTGGGATGAGGCAAAGAGACGGAATTTTTGAAATAACGCCGGTACAGCATATTTAATTTTCCGTTTTTACGTATTTTTTTTTGCCAGTTGTTGATTTCAGCAATGAGCATCGTAGCTTGGGGATCGGTAGCCCAGGAGACGCTGATTCCCTTGGTGAGTTTTACGGAATAGTCCAGATTTTTCATGGAAAAAGCCAGGGCTTGAGCAATGTTTTCGTCCATTACGGTATAATCGATTTCTCCGGTTTCCACTAAATGAAGCATATCTTCCGGACTATATTGCGACACTTCTGCTATTTTAATCCGGATGTGCAGGGAGTCTTCGATTTGTTGAAGGATTTTACGATAAGGAGAATCTTTCTTAACGAAAACGGTTTTTCCGTCTAAGTCCGCCATCTCTTTTACCGTTTTTTTTTGTTTTTGTTGCACCAGCACTTCCCCGGTTTCAAACAAAGGATGGGCAAAATTGATTTTCTTTTCTCTTTCGGGAGTGACCGTCATGCTGACGGCAATCAGGTCGTAAACTCCGTTTTTCAAGCGGGAGATGGCGGTGTCCAGATCGTTGTTTACTTCTTTTATCCGGAGTTTCACTCCCAGGAAATCCGCGAAATCTTTTGCCAGTTCGTAATGAAATCCGCGGGTGATCCCTTTGTAAACGTAATAATCGGTGGTGGAATAAAAAGTGGAAATATCCAGTACTCCTTTGGAAAGGATTTTTTCGATCGGGAGCGGTTCGGGCAGGATCAGGGGAACCTTTTTCTCCGCCGGATTCCGGCAGGCAGAAAAAAGAAAGATCAGGAGGTATATTTCTATTTTTCTTAAATGCATCGGGTAAATATACTAAGAATTACCATGAAAAACAAAAGAGAAGACCGTTCCGCTTTCCCTCTTCTGATCGTTTTAATCAAAGAAATTCCACCGGATACCGTATTTGAACATGGCTGGATTAATGGGATAACTCAGTGCACTGAAGTAATCGTGATTGGAGAAATAATAATTCAGATGTTCGTATTTGAGAAAAAAGTTGGCTCGTTTGATGCGGATATTCAAAAATACGTCCAACTTGGGATATCCTCCGGTTTTTTCATCCCGCTGGTTGTAAAACTGCATAGTCGACGGCTGATATTTGTCGGCATAAAATTTAGTATTGTAGAACAAATCGACACCGATGATGAATTTCAATACTTTATTGAAAAACGCATTTTTGTAATAATTGTGAGAATATACGGCAAGCGTAGGCAGAGAGAGAATATCTTCCTGGGTATTCTTTTGAAAATACACCGTTTGGTCGAAATAAAATTTTCCCGCCCGAAAAACTTGTTTTCCCCAGGCAGACAACACCATCAGATTTTTGGACGTTTGCTGAGGCATAGCTACTGTATCGAAATAGACATAATCGATGGTATTGGCCCATCCTACCCCTAATTCTGTGCGTAAACGGGTGTTGATATAGCGACCTTCCAAACTGATTTTTTTGATATTCTTAAAATCGTTTTCCCAAATATCGTGATTGCCGAAGTAATGGGAGTAAAAATGATTGACCGCTTTGGATTCGGTCAGCACATCGATTTTCACATAAGCGTTCCGGGATTTATTCAGATGTTGTTTGATAAATCCCTGCAAGTTGAAATTTCCGATATAATCGCCTATGAGGCACAGTTTCCCGGCGAGGTCGAAATTAAAAGAGGCATTGGTGTCGACATTGAAAATACCTCCCGTCAACCAGGTCCCGTTGTATTTATAGTCCCCTTCGTAATGAACCGTATCCAGGGAATTTCTTTCTGTATAAGTCAGGTGTTTGAAATCCAGACCGGCGTAAATTCCCGGTAAATATTTAAGTTTGGGATGTTCGTTCACGACAAACTTTGTGGACAGATTATAAATGCGGTTGCTTTGTATATCCCGGGTAAAGGTACTATCGATGTAGGTATTGGGAAAAAACTGCAGGTTGGGGGTCGCTTCTTTAAACCGGTGTATATTGTCTTCTATGGTTACCGAAAAAAGAGCTTTGGCCGGATAGGTATAAAACGTATCTTTTGCCTGAATCACTTCCTTTTCTTTGCCGATATTGTATTGCATGAGGGTGTAGAAATTAAAATTCCGGTATCCGTTGCTCGTATTGGATAGGTTGACCGGAATATCTTCTGCTTTGATGGAGTCCTGTTTTAAGAAATCCTTATCGGTAATTCCCCCGTTCTCATTGAATTTACCGTTGTTCTGGTTGAGGAAGAGGGAAATGGCGATCCGGTCTCGTTCATAGGACGAGAAAAAAGAAAAATTATAGGCTTTGGCTTTCTGGTTCATATACCTTCCATCGCTTGAAATCAGATTGTAGCGGAATCCGGCGTTCCAGAAAGGAGTGATGTTTTGGGTATGCCATATGTCCAAAAAACTTTCGTTTTTCCCTTTTCCTCCCCCCGTGAAAAAATTTAATTGGGTGAAGGGGGTCGTCGTGTTGAATTCCAGAGCGTCTACCGGCCGGAACAGGTAAGCCCGGATATTGGTGAGCGGGTAAAAATCCTGATCTGCCGCCCGGTTTATGTAGATATCGGATAGGTAAGGAGAGGGAAAATTAGCCAGATACGTATTGGCGATACTTTTTTGGAAAATATAATTGTAATTATGAATTTTGTCAAAGGTAGAATCCAGCGGTATGAGGGTTTTATAGACTCCATCGTGTTCCCACTTCCAGGTCATGCGGTGATGATCTACATTGGAAGCCGGAACGGAATCCTTCTTTTGCTGGTTCATTGTTCGGTCGTCTCCCCCCTCGATGAGCTGAGTCTGCGCCAAAGAAGGGAAACAGGAACAGCACAAAATAAATATGTACATTAATTTTTTCATCGCCGCAAATATACGTAAACTTTTAAAACTCTCATAAATTACTTACTTTTGTCGCTCAAAATATAAATAAAAAATATATGGATACAAATCATCACACCTCAGAACCGGAAGATGAAGTCAAGTCGTTGAACTTTATAGAACAAATCATTGAGGAAGAGTTGGCAGAAGGGAAAAATGAAGGACGGGTTCATACCCGCTTCCCGCCCGAACCTAATGGCTATCTTCACATCGGCCACGCCACCTCGATTTGTCTGAATTTCGGATTGGCTGCTCAATACAACGGTAAATGTAATTTACGTTTTGATGATACTAATCCGGTAAAGGAAGACGTAGAATATACCGATTCCATTCAGGAGGATATCAAGTGGTTGGGGTTTCAATGGGATGGGGAAGTCCGTTATGCTTCGGATTATTTTCAACAATTGTACGATTGGGCGGAACAGATGATTTTGGAAGGGAAAGCCTATGTGGACGATCAGAGTGCCGAGGAAATCAGTGCTGGACGTAAAACGATCAATGAACCGGGAGTGGACAGCCCTTTTCGCAACCGGAGCGTACAAGAGAACCTGGATTTGTTCAGGCGTATGAAAAACGGAGAATTTTCCGAAGGTTCCCGGGTGTTGAGAGCTAAGATCGACATGAGTTCCCCCAATATGCTGATGCGCGATCCCATTATGTATCGGATTATCTATAGCCACCATCACCGTACCGGCGATCAATGGTGTATTTACCCGATGTACGATTTTACGCACGGACAAAGTGATTACCTGGAAGGGATTACTCACTCCATCTGTACGTTGGAATTTGAAATTCACCGTCCCTTATATAATTGGTTCCTGGACCAGTTGACCCATACGGAATACCGCCCCCGGCAGATTGAGTTTGCCCGTAGGAATCTGAATTATACAGTGATGAGTAAACGTAAATTGCTGGAACTGGTACAAAAAAAATATGTGGATGGATGGGACGACCCCCGTATGCCGACGATCTGTGGCCTCAGGCGCCGGGGATATACACCCGAATCCATTCGGATGTTTGCGGAAAAGGTAGGAGTGGCCCGTCGGGAAATTGTGGTGGATATCGCCCTGCTCGAATACTGTATACGGGAACATTTGAATAAAACAGCTCCCCGGGTCATGGCGGTACTGGATCCGGTAAAAATAGTGATCGATAATTATCCGGAAAACCGGACGGAATGCGTAGAAATAGAAAATAATCCGGAAGATGAAAAAGCAGGGATGCGGGAAGTGCCTTTTTCCAGGGAATTGTATATCGAACGAGACGATTTTATGGAAATGGCTCCGAAAAAATTTTTCCGCCTCACTCTAGGAGGGGAAGTGCGTTTGAAAGGTGCTTATATCATTAAAGGAGAATGGGCGGAGAAGGATGAAAACGGGGAAATTACCTGTATCCATTGTACTTACGATCCCGATTCCCGAAGCGGAAGCGGGTCGGAAGCCAGTAACCGGAAAGTAAAAGGTACCTTACATTGGGTGTCGGCTCCGCACGCTATTGAAGCCGAGGTGAGATTATACGACCGCTTATTTAAGGATGAGGATCCCGCAGGCCATAAGGAAATAGATTTCAAGGAATTTATCAATGAAAATTCTTTGAAAGTTTTACAGGCTTGTAAGTTGGAACCTTCCTTGAAAGAGGCAAAACCCGGTGACCGCTTTCAGTTCCAGCGCTTAGGCTATTTCTGCGTGGACAAAGATTCCCGTGCCGGAAAGCTGGTGTTCAACCGGACTGTTGCTTTAAAAGATACCTGGTCAAAACAACGTTGAGTAAACCGAATAGAGTTGTTTGGTAAAGAGGCAAAGAAATGAATAAAATAGTAAGAGAATTCAAATCTTATTTGATTATAGCCATCGGCATGCTGTTGTATGCTATATCGGCCACGGCTTTTCAGATTCCCAATAAAATTGTAGGAGGAGGAGCTACGGGGGTAGGTACGATTATTTATTATCTGACGAACGGTTTGATTCCCGTAGGGGTAAGTTTTTTTCTGGTGAACGTCATCCTGATCGGGATCGCTTTAAAAGTTCTCGGGCCTAAATTCGGCATTAAATCGATTTTTGCCATTTTTCTGGGGAGTTTTCTGTTGGGAGTGCTCCAGCCGTTATTTCCGGAGTCGATAGTCAGTGATAAATTCATGTGTGCCGTTATTTCCGGTATTTTGACCGGGACCGGTATTGCTCTGGCGTTGGCACAGGGAGGAAGTACCGGGGGAACGGATATTGTGGCGATGATTGTCACAAAGTATAAAAATGTGAGCCCCGGAAAGATGATTATGTATTGCGATTGTATTATCATCGCTTGCAGTCTGTTTATTAACTTCAATATCGAAGGGCTGATGTACGGATATGTGATGATGGGGATTGTTTCTTTTACGGTGGATTTTGTACTGACCGGTAAAAAACAATCGGCACAATTGTTCATCTTTACGGAAAAATACGAAGAAGTCGCAACGAAAATCACCGAGAATTTTGTAAGAGGGGTGACCGTGGTGGATTGTAAAGGATGGTATACCGGACAGGCGAAGAAAATGCTGATCATCGTCGTACGCAAGAATGAAGCGATCGATGTATTGCGGATTGCCAAACGGGTGGATCCTCATGTATTTATGACCATGAATACCGTTATGGGCGTTTTCGGCCAGGGTTTCGACGAGGTAAAAGGCGTGAAATAACTGCGGTCGCGCGTCAAGGGCAAAAAAACAGAGAGGGTAGTTTTAAATTTTTTACTTTACAAAACATTGTTTTATAGATGTTTATGATTTTTATGAGGAAAATGTGAAAAAAAGGGTATAAAAATTTGGAATATGGTTGTATTTTGCTTTATCTTTGCACCCGCTTTCAGGAGGAACAGTGTTGGCATGAGGAGGTGGATCATCTGTAAGCAAGTTCATCAAAAAGATTGAAAAAAAGTTTCGGAAAGATTTGGAGTGTAGTAGAATTGGTAGTATCTTTGCCGTCACTTTCCCCTGGTTTTACGGGGGGAATTTTTTGAAATGACAGACGTAGTTCTTTACATATTGAAGTGACAAATAAGCAAGTGCGAGTCCTTAAATCAAATCAAGGGAATTAACGGAGCAGGAAAGAACAGGGGATATAATCCCTCTTAATTTAATTATACAATGAAGAGTTTGATCCTGGCTCAGGATGAACGCTAGCGACAGGCTTAACACATGCAAGTCGAGGGGCAGCATTCGGTAGCAATACTGAGATGGCGACCGGCGCACGGGTGAGTAACGCGTATGCAACCTGCCCGCTACAGGGGTATAGCCCATGGAAACGTGGATTAATCCCCCATATGACTACGTAACGACCTCGTTAAGTAGTGAAATCTTCGGAGGTAGCGGATGGGCATGCGTCCTATTAGATAGTTGGCGGGGTAACGGCCCACCAAGTCGATGATAGGTAGGGGTTCTGAGAGGAAGGTCCCCCACACTGGTACTGAGACACGGACCAGACTCCTACGGGAGGCAGCAGTGAGGAATATTGGTCAATGGTCGCAAGACTGAACCAGCCAAGTCGCGTGAGGGAAGACTGCCCTATGGGTTGTAAACCTCTTTTGTAATGGGAGAATAAATGGTATGTATACCATGATGACAGTACTTTACGAATAAGCATCGGCTAACTCCGTGCCAGCAGCCGCGGTAATACGGAGGATGCG